>NZ_BAXF01000041.1:0-11543 GCF_001310435.1 Arthrobacter sp. JCM 19049
GGAGGTGACCAGTCCCGCCGCGTAACCGACGCCGCTGCCGCCAGCAGCAACACGGCCACAACCTCAAACACCTGCCAGCCCAGGGGCTGGTGGCCATGGGCTGCCAACAGGGCGGCATGGTGGCGATGTCCCATGAAACCGCCTACGTGTCCGTGCGGTGCGGGCGAGCGCGCCACAGGATCAGCAGCCCAACCAGCAGCAGCACCACGGCCGACCCAATCCAGATCGCGTCGTAGGGCAGCAGATCCACGTCGTAGCGGATCTGGTGGATTCGCAGGATCTTGTGGTCCACAATCCCGTCAAAGAGCTGGAAGAAGCCCACCCCGGCGATCAGCGCACCGCTCCAGCGTTTCCAATTCACTTCGCCCCGGCGCCGCACATCGGCCAGCAGGAACAATCCCCAGATGGTGATGAACCAGCCAAAGGCATGGAAGAACCCGTCGGCGGTCAACGCGACCTCGGTGGTGGACAGGTCGTAGAAGTGGTGCCATTGCAGCCCGAGGTGAAAGATGAACAGGTCGATCATCGAGGCGGCGATGCCGCAACCGAAGAGGAACCCGGAAAGGATGGTGCGCCGGGCGGGGTTGATGCCACCCCGGCCCTTCCCGGAGCGTGCCGGCGCACCCCGGCGGTCATTTGCCTCAGCACTGGACATCAGAAAACCTCCGCTTTGGTGTCAGACCAGGCCATTGTGTCCCCCACGGAGCCTGCCCACCATCGGATCTGCGTGCCGCCTGCCTAGAGCTGTCGCGCCGACTGGCAACCGATGGCGCACCCCTTTTCATTTCCCACCGCTGCTGTTACGTCCCGGCCGCAGCCACTTTGCTCCAGGACGGCTCCGTGCACAGCGGCATCCAAGACCCTAAGAATCCTCGCGCCGGCAACCGGAAACCGCAATGGGGCCGCACTTTTCCTCGGGGACCTTCAGGCAACGTTCCGTACCCTCCTCGGAGGCGGGCAGGCCCTCAGCGGACATGGCATGAATGGGCCATGGACTGGAATTCAATTTTGGCCCCGACCCTGCCCTTGCTGGAGGTGGTGGTGCGTGGAACCATCATCTTCCTTGCCTTGCTCATCCTGATGCGTGTGGTCGGTCAGCGGGAATCCGGGGGCCTGGGCATCACCGACGTGCTCTTGGTGGTGCTGGTGGCCCAGGCGGCAGCCCCGGGACTGAACGGCGAGGGGGAGTCGATTGGGGACGGACTGATCCTGATCGTCACGATGCTGGTGTGGAGTGTCATTGTTGATGCGCTGGCTTATCGTTTCCCCTTCGTCGCTCGACTGCTCAAGGCCAAGCCGAAGCTGCTGATCAAGAACGGCAGGCTAAACCGGAAGGTCATGCTCCGAGAATTCATGACCCGGGCGGAAGTGGAATCACAACTGCGTCTGCACGGGATTGAAGAAGTTGGGCAGGTTGAACGGGCCTATGTGGAACCCAACGGGATGATCAGCATCGTCCGCCGTGACGGAGGGGAAAGCGAACTCTCCGACCCACCCTTCTGATCAAGGCTCCTGACGTCCACTGATCCCCGTCGCGGACTGGATGCGGCGCTTCACGCCTCAGGCGGCGTCCGGTTCGGCTTCTGCGCCTTCTGGCCGCTTCTGCCAGGGCCAACGCCCGGTAATCTCCAATTCCAGCGACCAGCTGAGGAAGGTTCGGATCAGCACAATCGCGGCGAGCACCGCAACGCTTTCCATGGACGGGGTGACCGCCACGGTGCGAATGATATCGGCCGCCACCAGCAGTTCAAGGCCCAGCAGGATGGAGCGCCCCAGAAACTGGCGGAACTTTCGGTAGACCTCGCCCTCGCGGCGTAGCAACCGGGTGGCGGCGAAGAGCGCGGCCAGCAGAGTCCCGATAATAACGGCGGCAACGCCGACGGCATCCACGGCACGCCCAGCAGAATCGATGAAGTGTTGAAAGCTGTCCATGTTTTCCTCCTGGTGTCGGATCGGTTCTTGTCCCTTACCGTAGGACTCCGGCTATGCCGGCGAAATGGGTTCAAAGGTTCTCCGAAGTTGGGAGCAGAACGATCCCCAGGGGCAGGAGCACGGAACGCTCTGTCCCCTGGCAATCCACCCGCAAGCCGGCGCGGGGCGGAAACCAGAACGCTGGCCGTGTCCAGCGTCACAGCCCTCAAACGGAATGCAGTACGCAGGGGTACTGTTTAGGTAGTTGAAGCGTCATCAGTATGACGCGGTGTTCTAGCTTCACTATCTAAGGAGACGCCCTATGGCGACCAAGGTCCTGACCCTTGTCGGTTCCCTGCGCAATGGATCCACCAACCGCCAGCTGGCCGAGGCCACTGTCGAAAACGCCCCGGAAGGCGTGGAAGTCAGCGTGTATTCCGGCCTGGAGAACCTGCCGTTCTACAACGAGGACAAGGACGTCGAGGGCCAGGTTCCCGCCGCCGCCGCGGCCTGCGTGCGCAGTGGCCGAGGCCGACGCCCTGCTGGTGGTCTCCCCGGAGTACAACGGAACCATGCCGGCCGTGCTGAAGAACGCCATTGACTGGCTCTCACGCCCCTTCGGCGCCTCGGCGGCCACCGGCCTGCCGACCGCAGTCATCGGCACCGCCTTCGGGCAGTACGGTGGCGTGTGGGCCCAGGATGAGGCCCGCAAGGCCCTGGGAATCGCCGGCGCCAAGGTGATCGAGGACATCAAGATCGCCATCCCGAACTCCGTCGTCCGCTTCGCCGAGACCCACCCGAAGGATGACGCCGAGGTGGCCGAGCAGGTCTCGGGCATGCTCAGCGACATCCGCCGCATCGCCGAAGCCAACTAGTTTCCCTCCAGGCCGTTTCCCGGCCCGCGGGCCCGACCTACCCCTTCGGGCCCACCCCCTGCGTCCCCCGCCAAAACATTGAAGGCGGGGGACGCGTTCATACCCGGGCGGCTACCCCCGGGCCCCGGGCCGATGTGCGTACCGGTGCCCGGGTGGTTTAGCTCGCATCCGTACCCCATCGGGCGCAGACAGTGACATACTTGGACTTGAGAACTACCCACAGATCCTTCGGAGGCCTCCATTGACTTCGGTCAAACTCGGCATGCCGGCTGCACCCCCGCCGGTCATCGCCCCCCGTCGCAAGACCCGTCAGTTTAAAGTCGGCAGCGTGGGCATCGGGTCGGACTCGCCAATCAGCGTCCAGACGATGACCACCACCAAGACGCATGACATCAATGCGACCCTGCAGCAGATCGCGGAGCTCACGGCTGCCGGCTGCGACATTGTCCGGGTGGCCTGCCCCACCGACAAGGACGCCGAGGCGCTGAAGATCATCGCGATGAAGTCGCAGATCCCGGTCATCGCGGACATCCACTTCCAGCCCAAGTACGTTTTTGCCGCCATCGAGGCCGGCTGCGGTGCGGTGCGCGTGAACCCTGGCAACATCCGCAAGTTCGATGACCAGGTCAAGGAAATCGCCCAGGCCGCCAAGGACCACGGCACCTCGATCCGCATTGGCGTCAACGGCGGATCCCTGCACCCCAAGCTGCTGAAGAAGTACGGCAAGGCAACCCCGGAGGCGCTGGTTGAGTCGGCGATCTGGGAAGCCTCCCTGTTCGAGGAACACGGTTTCCACGACTTCAAGATCTCGGTCAAGCACAGCGACCCGGTGATCATGGTGCGCGCCTACCAGCTGCTGGCGGAATCCGGGGACTGGCCGCTGCACCTGGGCGTCACCGAGGCCGGCCCGGCATTCCAGGGCACGATCAAGTCCGCGACCGCCTTCGGCGCCTGCTCTCGCAGGGATCGGCGACACCATCCGCGTCTCGCTCTCCGCCCCTCCGGTGGAAGAGGTCAAGGTTGGCAACCAGATCCTGGAATCGCTGAACCTGCGCCCGCGCAAGCTGGACATCGTCTCCTGCCCGTCCTGCGGACGCGCCCAGGTGGATGTCTACACGCTGGCCGACAAGGTCACCGCCGCTGGAAGGCATGGAGGCGCCGCTGCGCGTGGCCGTCATGGGCTGCGTCGTCAACGGGCCGGGCGAGGCCCGCGACGCCGACCTCGGGGTGGCCTCCGGCAACGGCAAGGGCCAGATCTTCGTCAAGGGCGAGGTCATCAAGACCGTGCCCGAGGATGAGATCGTGGAGACCCTGATCGAAGAGGCGCAGCGAATTGCCAGTGAGATGGGCGTGAACGATGGCGAAAATCCTGCCGCGGGTTCTCCCGTGGTTACCGTCAGCTAAGGACGAAGCCGACCAGGTAACGCGCGTGCTGGGCCGGAGCGATACCCCGGCCCTGCTCGCGATGCTGGATGAAGATCCGGTCACCAACATTTTCCTGCGGGCGCAGCTGGACCAACACCGTTCGGCTGCGCCTGACAGCTTCGCCCAGATCTTCGCGCCCAAAAATCCCGGGGAACTGAGCAATGCGTGCTGGGTGGGCGCCAATATCGTGCCCACCGCCATGCACTACACCTACGCCCAGGCCTATGCGCGTCGGGCCTTGGCCACCCGGCAGCGTTTCGCTCGGTCTTCGGCCCGCGCGAGGCGGTAATGGCCATGGAGCCGGTGCTGTCCACCGGACCTCAGCGCATTTTTGACGTGCGCGCCAACCAGCCGCTGATGACCATCGAAGACCTTTCCCCGGTTCCGCCGCCACCACGCTGCGCACCGCCACCCTGCAGGACTTCGATTTGGTGCTGCCCGCCAGTGCGGCAATGTTCGAAGAGGAATTGGGCTACTCGCCGCTGGAAAGCGGGGGAGGGTACTACCGCAGCCGGGTGCGCAACATGTTGCGCCAAGGCCACACCTTCTTCGATGTGGACCAGTACGGAGAGGTGATCTTCAAGGCGGACCTGGCACCGTGACCGCCAAGGCCACCCAGATCCAGGGCGTGTGGGTCAACCCCCGCTACCGCGGGCAAGGGCTGGCCGCCGGGTACATGTCTGCCGTGGTCAACCACGCGCTGAGCTTCGCGCCGGTCGCGAGCCTATATGTCAATGACTACAACACTGCGGCGATCCGCAGCTACGAGCGCGTGGGTTTCCGCCAAATCGGCACATTCGCGACCATTCTGTTCTAACCTTTATTGAGGCGAATTGGCGCGCCCAAGGATATTTTCAAGAGCCGTGAATCATGAGGCGAAAGGCTGGGCAATGATACTGCGCAGGGGACGTCGCTTCACGGTGCTACCCCTGATGGTGGCATTATCCGCGACAATGGCTGGCTGCAGCGCGGAACCGACCGATGCCGCCGAAGGCGGTTCCCAGGCGGCGGCCATTGAACGTTCCGCGAGCCAGATGCACGATGCACTGAACGAATTTTCCCAGGGGGCCAAGGACGCTCACCTCATCGACGACGAAGAGCTGCGCCGCACCATTCCTGCCGCCCAGAGCTGGCTAAAGGACATTAAGGTCAACCCCGCTGAATGCGGCCCGATCATGGACATCCCCCTGGCTGAGCAGCTGGCCGGCGCCACCATGGCACTGCTGGAAACCGATGAGGGCACCGTGGCCGCGGCTGCCTTCAGGGACACCCAGACGCTAAACGACCAGCTGGCCAAGGACGATGAATTGTCCAGCAAATGCACCCGATACACGGTGCTGCGCGGGGACAAGCACGTGGCCTATCACCTGGCCAAGCAGCCGGTGTCCTCCGGTGCCGAGTATTCCCGCGCCCACCTGCTCACCAGCAGCGATGGCTCGGCGGCCATGCAGCAGATGGTGGTGCGCGCGGCCCACGGCAACCTGATGGTCACCATCAGCCAGCCACTGGATAGGAAAAACCAGGCGCAGCAGCTGGAACAGGCGAGCGAAGATGCCGATCGGGTGCTGGAGCTGGTGCGCGACCAGCAGTAGCCGAGAACCGCAGACCCGCGGCGGGCAGGGCGTGGTGGCGCGCCGCTTCAATTCAAATACATGGAATGAATCGATCCGAGCGGCAGAAAAATCCCGAAAAAGTTCGCGTCACGAGTTTTATTTCCAATCATTATTCTAATAGACTGCTCGAGAACGATCATCTAACTTGAGGGAGTAGCCATGAAGAAGCGTTCGCTGATGATTCTGCCGCTGGCAGCCGCATTTGCCCTGTCCGGTTGTGGAGGATCCGACAACAGCGGATCGAACGACTCCGCGCCCGCCGACGCAGGCCAGGCCCAGAGCCAGCCGGCCAACGAGGCCCCAACCCTGGACGGCGCGCAGGTCAAGACCGTGGCCGAATCGATGGTGGAGGGCGAGGAGAAGGCACAGGTGCTCGACGGGGACACCATCGCCGCGAACATGCCCCAGGCCAAGAAGATGATCGATGAAATGAAGATCGAGCCGGCCAAGTGCGCCGAGGTGATCGCCGAGCAGAGTTCCTGGGACGTAGAAGGCATCAACATGGCGGTCGCCACCGTTGTGGACGGCACCAACGCCAAGAGCTACTCCGTGGCCTCCTACGAAGATGACGCCAAGCTGGAGGCCGCCCGCAAAGGCGCCGAATCCAAGGACCTGAACGGCTGCGATAGCTTCACCATGGAGGCCCAGGGTCAGAAGCTGACGGCGTCAGCAGAAATCCTCGACGGCACCTCGGACGCAGAGCTGACCGTGGTGACCAAGACCAATGTCGCCATGGACGGAGTGGACGTGCCGATGAACAGCATCAGCGTCCAGGCCCTGGACGGGCGCACCGCCATCTCGGCCAGCGCCTCGGGCGACGTGAAGGACAGCCAGAACCTGATCACTCCCTGATCAAGGACGTCAACAAGGGATTGGCGGAGGCCAAGAACGTCAAGTAACCTAGTGCAGCCGGATTTCGAGCCGTTCAACGACACGAAATCCGGCTGACCACCCGGCTTCACGCTGTTCGCGGCGTGCCCGGCCCGGGCAGGAAAATCAACCACACAAGGAGTTCGCAGTGCAGAAGCGCTCAATGATGATCCTGCCCCTGGCCACAGCTTTCGTGCTGGCAGGCTGCAGCGGTACCGTGGAATACGGTAGCGGTGTCGCGCCCACGGCCAGCACAACCCAGTCCCCGGCGCCCGTCTCATCGGAAAATTCGATTCTGAGCGATGAGCAGGCCATGAAGGTCGTTGAACAGTTGCTCGGGGACGCCGAAGGCGCCCACATTCTGACCACCGAGGAACTTAGGGCCCAGTCCCAGGCCATGAAGCAGCAGTTCGACGGGGTGCAGATTGAGCCGGCTAAGTGCCGTCAGGTCCTGGCCGGCTCCTCGCTTAGCGACCTGGGTACCTCCACCCAAGTCGTTGGCACCTCCCAAACCGCTTCCTCCAGCCGCACCTATCAAGTGATCTCCCTGGATGACACCAAGCTGGACACCGTGCGGCAGCTGCTGCAACCCGACAGCTTCGACGGGTGTGAACAGGTCACCGAACACGTCAAGGGTCAGGACATCGAACGGCAGATCAAAACGCTGCAGACCAACCTCGCTGCCGACCAGGCATCCGCCTTCCAGCTCACCACCACCGGTCCGCAGGGCAGCAACACCACCGCCGTGGCGGTATCCGTCCAGGGGCTGCACGGCAACGAGTACGTTTCGGTCACCGATGTCGTCATGAGCACCCATGGTGGTGAGGAAGTCGACGTTCAACAGGTGCTTTCCTCACTGGCCAAAAACGCCAACAAGGCTTTCGCGGCGCTTGAGTCCATGCGCTAGGACCCGCGGTGGCTCCGGCGCACATCCAAGTCAAGACCCACTGGCTCAACGGGTGGTTCATCGGTCTCTTCGCCCGTCCGTTCGTGGTGGTTGACCACATAGAATACGAGACGGCCTGGGGCAGTTCGCTGCGCGTTACCATCCCGTCCGGGACGGTCTGCATTGGCGCCGGGATTCGGTACACCCGTCGGGGCCAACTGCTTGGCTGGGCGCCGCAACAGCGGACCGTAACCCCCACCCACCAGGCATCGGCACCGCTGCAGATCATCTTTCGCAACGGACCCTGGAACCATTCCCCCTTCGCCGTTGCCCGGTGGCAGCAGCACTAGGGAAAGAACCCCGGCGGCAATGCGCTACGTCGTTCGACAGCTCGGAACAGCGGCCGAAAGCGCGGTACCGGGCCCGTCATGCCCAACAAGGCAATGTGTTTGGGGCCGGTGTGACCGGCTAAGATTGTTGGTGGCCGTCAAATCGGCCAAACCCACAAGATTTGCATTGCTAAGTTCATGGCCCACCGGTCACTCCGGTCGAGGTGTGCAACTTACGGAAAAGGATACGACGCGTGGTTTTGAAGCTTTCCACCATGTTCCTGCGCACCCTGCGCGAAGATCCGGTTGACGCCGAGGTTGCCAGCCACAAGCTGCTGGTGCGTGCCGGTTACATCCGCCGTGCCGCCCCGGGAATCTACACCTGGCTGCCGCTGGGCCTGAAGGTGCTGGGCAAGGTCGAAAACATCATCCGCGAGGAAATGAACGCCATCGGTGGCCAGGAAGTGCACTTCCCGGCGCTGCTGCCGCGCGAACCCTACGAGCAGACCGGGCGCTGGACCGAATACGGGGAGGCGCTCTTCCGGCTCAAGGACCGCAAGGACGCGGACTATCTGCTGGCCCCGACCCACGAGGAAATGTTCACCCTGCTGGTCAAGGACCTGTACTCCTCGTACAAGGACCTGCCGGTGTACCTCTACCAGATCCAGCACAAGTACCGTGATGAGGCCCGCCCGCGGGCCGGCCTGCTGCGTGGGCGCGAGTTCATCATGAAGGACTCCTATTCCTTCAACATCGACGACGAGGGCCTGGACGAGGCGTACGCCGCACACCGCGCCGCCTACCTGAAGATCTTCGAGCGCCTGGGCCTGGAAGTCGTTCCGGTATATGCCCAGGCCGGAGCAATGGGCGGGTCGAAGTCCGAGGAATTCCTACACCCCACCGAGATCGGCGAGGACACCTTCGTGCGCTCCCCGGGTGGCTACGCCGCCAACGTGGAGGCCGTGACCACCGTGGTGCCCGAGTCCATCGACTACGCGAACGCCGAACCCTTCGAGGTGCTGGACACCCCGGACACCCCGACCATCGAAACCCTGGTTGCCGCAGCAAACCAGCTGCGTCCGCGTGCCGAACGCGAATGGGAAGCCAAGGACACCCTGAAAAACGTGGTGCTGGCGATCGTGGACCCCGAGGGCGAACGCCACCTGGTCGTCCTGGGCGTGCCCGGGGACCGGCAGGTCGATGAGAAGCGCGTGGAAGCCACCATCGGCGCGGCGCTGGGCATTAACGGAGAGGTGCAGGTCGAACAGGCCAGCGCCGAGGACCTGAAGAAGCACCCGGAAATCGTCACCGGCTACCTGGGCCCCGGCCTGGGCCGCGACCAGCAGCTGCTGGGCGCCGAAACCAGTGGGAAGATCACCTACCTGGTTGACCCGCGCGTGGTTCCCGGCAGCGCCTGGATCACCGGGGCCAACGAACACGGCAAGCACGTGTTCAACCTGGTTGCCGAGCGCGACTTCACCTGGGACGGCACCATCGAGGCCGTCAACGTGCTGGACGGTGACCCGGCTCCGGACGGCTCCGGGCCGCTGAGCACCGAACGCGGCATCGAAATGGGCCACATCTTCCAGCTGGGCCGCAAGTACGCCGAGTCCCTGGACTTGAAGGTGCTGGACTCCAATGGCAAGCTGCAGGTGGTCACCATGGGCTCCTACGGTGTGGGCGTCACCCGCGCGGTCGCCGCCCTGGCCGAGTCCTACCACGACGAGAACGGGCTGACCTGGCCCCGGCAGATCGCCCCGGCCGACATCCACTTGGTGGTCACCGGCAAGGGAGCCGAACTAATGCAGGCCGGCGCGAAGCTGGCCGAGGAATTTGAGGCGGCCGGGCTGGATGTCATCTTCGATGACCGTCCCAAGCTCTCGGCCGGCGTGAAGTTCTCCGACGCCGAGCTGATCGGCGTGCCGACCATCGTGGTGGTCGGTCGCGGCCTGGCCGACGGGCTGGTGGAGGTCAAGGACCGGGCCACCGGCGAACGGCGCGACGTGAAGCTTGATGAGGTCGTCGCCGAACTGAGCAAGTAGCGTTGCCACCCCGCGGGAAAGCACCCGCCGGGGTTGATTCGATAGCAACTTCGGTAAGGAAGCAGCGCGTGCAAGAGCTCCTTGATTTCCTGTCGGTCAACTCCGAACCGGTCGCCGCCTGGCCGCTGGCCCTGCTGCTCCTGGCAGGGTTCGCCGCCGGGTGGGTCGACGCGGTGGTCGGCGGCGGGGGACTGATCCAGCTGCCCGCGCTGCTGCTGTTTCCGGGCATCACCCCCGTCCAGGCGCTGGCCACCAACAAGCTCGGCTCCATCTTCGGGACCACCACCAGCGCCATCACCTACTACCGGCGCACCAGCCGGATCTGAAGACCGCCATCCCCATGGCCCTGTGCGCGCTGATCGGCGCGTTCGGCGGGGCCGGGATCGCGGTGATCCTGCCCACCGAACTGATCGAACCGATCATCATCGCCGCGCTGGTGGCGGTGCTGATCTTCACCATCGCCAAGCCGCGGGCCGGGGAGCTGTCCCAGCTGAAGTACACCGGAAGCGCCCACTACCTGCGGGCGGTGCTGATCGGGGTGGTGATCGGGGCCTATGACGGGATGATCGGTCCGGGCACCGGTTCGTTTTTGATCATCGCGATGGTCACCGTGCTCGGCTACAGTTTCCTGGAGCCTCGGCGAAGGCCAAGATCGTGAACCTGGCCACCAATCTGGGGGCGCTGCTGCTGTTCCTGCCCGGCGGGCACGTACTGGTGGGCCTGGGCCTGGCCATGGGCGTGATGAACATGCTCGGCGGCTACCTGGGCGCGCGGATGGCCATCTCCAAGGGCAGCAAGTTCATCCGGGTGATCTTCGTGATCGTGGTGGCCGCGCTGATCATCAAGCTCGGCTCGGATCTCATCCTCGGAAAATAGGGCGCCGGGTCACCAGACCATGCGGCCGCGGGCAAAGCCAGCATGGGGGCAGCAGCCGCTTAAAGAGGTGGACCCATTGTCCTCCCGCATGAAGCGGCGGGATGACAATGGGCCAAGGCTTCCTCCCCCAAAGAAGCCCGATCCGGTTCGTGGCGTACTGCTGCGATGCACCCGTGAAGGCGCCCGTCTGAGCGGTGAAGACCTGCCAAGTGAACCCGATCCTCATTGGGCAACCAGGCGAAGGATCTGACCTGGCCGCCGAAATGGTGCCGGGAACGCCCCATACCGATCCCGGTGTTTGATCATTTCCCTTTCAGCTTGACTGATTCACAAGCATTTTTCGTCATACCAGGACGGTATCTTTCCCCTCCCGGGTTGCAGAGGCCACCGGGCAGGGGACAGGCCAGGTCAACGGGCCACTGCTAGGCAGGCACCGGGTCGTCGGGGTGCACGAACCCCGAACGGTAGGCCAGCGCCACCACCGCGGCCCGGTCCCGGGCCCCGGTCTTGAACAGGATCCGGGCCACATGGTTTTCACGGTGGCCTCGCTGAGCACCAGGGTTTCGCGGATTTCCTGGTTGGACAGCCCGGCCGCGACCAGGCGCAGTACTTCCTGTTCCCGTGTGGTGAGCACCTCGGTGATGTCGGTGGGCACCGCCGAGGAGGCGCGCAGCCGCTGCACCAGGCGCGTGGCCGCGGTGGCATCCAGCCAGGTG
>NZ_BAXF01000042.1:0-11257 GCF_001310435.1 Arthrobacter sp. JCM 19049
CAGCGCGGCGACCAGGCTGACACCCAGCACCAGGCCAGCTGCAGCCACGGGATGTCGAAGTACACCGTGCCCACGGCCGCCAGGGTGCTGTATGCCCCGAACATGCCGTAGATGACGCCCAGGATCAGGCCCAGCAGGGCGGCCACCCCGCCGATCAGCACCGCCTCCACCGCCAGCATGGAGCGCAGCTGCTTCTTCTTCAGGCCCAGGGCCCGCAGCAGCGAGTTCTCACGGGTGCGTTCAAGCACCGAGAGGCTGAGCGTGTTGGCCACACCGATCAACGCGATCAGCACCGCCACCGCCAGCAGGCCGGAGACGATCATCAGCAGCACGTCGATGATCTGGGAGAACATCGCCTTCTCGGTCACCCCGCCGCTGACCAGCGCCTGGTCAACGTTCAGGTCTTGGAGATCTGCTCCACGACCTGCTTGACCTGGCTGTCGCTGACCGAGTCGTCCAGGCGCACCAAGGCACCGCCCATCACCTCTTCATGCTGCAGCCCGATCCGCTGTGCGGTGTCCCGGGTGATCATGTTCGGCAGGTACCTGGCCGAGGAGGTGACTAGCTTCAGCTCATGCCCCTTGATGGTGGCCGTGGTGGCCTTGGCGTCCCCGCTGGCCCCGCTGGTGTACACCAGCTCGCCGTCCTGCGGCAGCGGGGCGTTTTGCTGCAGCACATCCTGCAGCGTCGTGGTGTCCACGATGAACAGGTAGGACTCGTCGCTGGTGCCGTTGTCCAGCTCGATCTTCGGCGCCCCGGATTCGTACCGGCTCACCGCCGAGATCCCCTCAATCTGGCGCAGCTGGGTTTCCTGCGCCGGGTTCAGGTCCCCGGACTGGACCATCAGGTCCACCGGGTATTCCTCGGTCAGCCCCTGGTTCAGGGACACCTTCGCGCTTTGCCCGCCCACCATGATCATGGACACCAGGGTCACGCCAATCAGCAGCGCCGTCGCGGTGGCCGTGGTGCGACCGGGGTTGCGCACCGAGTTCAGTGCCGCCAGCTTGCCGGCCACCTTGCCCCGGACGACCAGCGCCCGATGCCGTACACCGCGAGGCACGAACAGCGAGGCGAGCATCAGGATGCCGGGGAAGGAGAACAATCCGCCCAAAAAGGCGATCGGCAGCGACTTGAGCATCGCCCCGGCCACCAGCCCGGCGAACCCGGCCAGGGCCAGGATGGCGCCAAAGACGATCCGCAGCTTGCCGGCGCGATTCTTCACGCTGGCCGCGTCAAAGGGGCGCAGCGCCGCCAGCGGGGCCAGCTTCATGGCCCGGCGGGCCGGAACCCAGGCGGAGAGCACGGTCATCACGATGCCGATGGCCAACGGCACCAGCAGCACCTTCAGATCCAGCGCCAGGGTGGCGTAGGCCATGTCCGGTACCGTCACCTGCAGCAGCTTGATCAGTCCGGCCATCAGCCCACCGCAGCGGCCACGCCGAGCAGCGAGGAGACCACGCCGATCAGCAGCGCCTCAATGAGCACCGAGGAGCGGATCTGCCCCCGCTTGGCCCCCAGGGTGCGCAGCAGGGCCAGTTCGCGGGTGCGCTGGGCGATCACCACGGAGAAGGTGTTCATCACCACCAGGCCGGTGACCACCAGGCCACCAGGGCGAAGATCAGCAGCACCACGGTCAGCTGGTCGGTGCCGCCGGTGAGCTGGGCGACGTCCTCGATGATTTTTTCATCGGCGGTAAGCACCGAGGCGCTCTTCACCGACTGCTCGGCCAGTTCTTCGCGCAGCGCCTGCGCGGCGGCGGAAACGTCACCGGAGGCGTTGACGATCAGCTCATCCAGTTGCGCCTGCTCGCCCATCAAAAATTCAAAGGCGTCTTCGGACACGCCCACCTGCATCATCCCGCCCATGAACGGGTCGGCGCTGGGGGCGCTGAGCCCCACGATGCGCACTTCCTGCAGTCCGTCCTCGCCGCTGACCCCGTCCAGGCGACGACGTCCCCCAGCGAAAGGCCTTCCTCCTGGGCGCCCTTCTCATCGACGGTGATCTCGGTTTCCTTCGTCGGGGCCCGGCCCTCGATCAGGTTCAGCCCGGAGAAGCGGTTCTCGGCGGAGACCGGAACCAGCCAGGCGCCGAACGCGTTCTTGTCGGTGCGCAGGCTCGTGCCGGCCCGCACCGAACCGTAGGCGGTGGACACCTCGGGCAGCTTGCGCACCGAGTTCAGCACGTCCAGGGTCATGGGCTTGTCCGACTCGGTGCCGTAGTCCTCGTTCTTCCAGTCCTGGAAGGCCACCAGGTCGGCGTTGCGGTAGACCTCGCCCACGGAGTTCTTCAATGTAGCCCGGGTGGAGGTGTCCACCGCCAGGCTGGCCCCGAGGAATGCGGTGCCGATGGCCACCGCCAACACCGCGGCGATGTAGCGCCGCGCATAGGTCTTGATATTCGCTAATGCGACGTGAAGCATGATCAGTCCTACTCCGCCAGGTTGGCCAGCGCGTCGGTCACCGAGGCAACGGTCGGCTCGGCCAGCTTGCCCACCAGCTGCCCGTCCTTCATCAACAGCACTTCGTCGGCGTAGGAGGCGGCCACCGGGTCGTGGGTGACCATGATGATGGTCTGGCCCATTTCGCGGGTGGAGGCGCGCAGCAGGGACAGCACTTCGGCGCCGGTGCGCGAATCGAGGTTGCCGGTGGGTTCATCGCCAAAGACCACCTCGGGGCGGGTGAGCAGGGCGCGGGCCACGGCCACACGCTGCTGCTGGCCGCCGGAGAGCTCGTGCGGCTTGTGATCCAGGCGGTCGTTCAGCCCCAGGATCCCCACCACCTGCTCGAACCAGGCCGGGTCGTGCTTCTTGCCGGCGAGCGCCAGCGGCAGCAGGATGTTGTCCCGCGCGGTGATGGTGGGCACCAGGTTGAAGGACTGGAAGACGAAGCCGATCTGTTCGCGGCGCATCTCGGTCAACTGGTCGTCGCTGAGCTGCATCAGGTTCTTGCCGCCGATCAGGATCTGCCCGTCATCGGCGGTGTCCAGCCCGGCCAGGCAATGCATCAGGGTGGACTTGCCGGAGCCGGAGGGGCCCATGATGGCGGTAAAGCGCGAACGCACGAAGGAAACGTCAACGCTCCTCAACGCCTCGACACGGGTCGAGCCGTGCCCGTAGGTCTTGGTCAGGCCCCGGGCCTGCACGGCGAAATCTGTTTCCACAACGGTTTCTTGATTCATAGTCCAAGACTACAAACCCGCATGCCACCAAGGGATCGGCCAAATGAACGGTGTTTGGTGCCACAGTGTCATACCAGGGGTGGAGAGCTGCGCCCACCGGCCGTCGCAGTGCCGCAAGGCACGCGCCCCGCACGATCAGCAGTCCACGTGGTATTCGCTCCGGCGATGTGAGGCCGGTTCGATCTGGAAGGTCGAGTGGCTGATGCTCACCTCGAAGTGCTCGGCGACGCATTGCTGCAGCAGGCGCAGCAGCTCGCCGGTGGAGTCCGAGGAGAACATTTCATCAGCCACCACGACGTGGGCGGTGAGCACCGGAAGGTTCGAGGCGATCTGGCTGGCGTGCAGGTCATGCACCGCCAACACCCCGGGCAGCTTCTCCAGGTGCTGGCGCACGTCATGCAGGTCCAGGCCCCTGGGGTAGATTCGAGCAGGATGTGGGTGGTCTCCCCCAGCAGCTTCAGTGCGCGGGGCACAATCAGCGCGGCAATGAACAGTGCGGCCAGCGAATCGGCGGTGGCCCAGCCGGTCAGCCAGATGACCACTGCGGCGACAATGACCGCCACCGAACCCAGCGCGTCGTTCAGCACCTCCAGGAACGCGGCGCGCATGTTCAGGTTGTCCTGCCGCCCGGCGAAGATGATCCACATGGAAACCAGGTTGCCCAGCAACCCAATTACGCCAAAGACCAGCAGGCCGGTGGACTGGATCTCGGCCGGTTCAAAGATGCGGCGCACCGCGTCAATGGCCGCATAGATGCCCACCGCCAGCAGCAGCGCCGCCTGCAGCGTCGCGGAGAGCACCTCGGCACGTCGGAAACCCCAGGTGCGCTGGTCGGTGGATTTGCGCATCACCAGGTTGGCGGCGGTCAGCGCCATCAGCAGCCCCAGCGTGTCGGTGAGCATGTGGGCGGCGTCCACCAGCAGCGCCAGCGAGTTGGTCAGCAGCGCCCCGACGACCTCGGCGATCAGGATCGTGGCGGTGATGCCAAACGCCCAGGCCAGGCGTTTGCGGTTCATCTCGGCCAGGCCGTGGTCATGGGAGTGGTCATGGGACACTGTGCAGCGCCTCCTGGTTGGAATTCGGGCCTTCGTGTTCGTCGAGCCAGTGGTGCTCGCCCTGCTGGGCGCGCACCAACGGTCCTGCGTGTTTCAGCAGGGTCTGCAACCTCGCCTCGTCGTTCAGCGAGTAGAGGCTGGAACGCCCCACCGAACGGGCCTTGACCAGGTTGCCTTCGCGCAGGCACGCCAAATGGCGCTCACGGTGCTTTGGGCCAGGCCCAGGTGCTCGGTCAGTTCCTTGACCTTGTGCTCCCCGGTCTTCAGGTGTTCCAGGATCATCAGCCGCATCGGGTCGGCCAGGCAGTGGAAGAGGGCCGCGGTGCGTCGGCGGGTCACCGCACCCGCATCTTCATCGGTCACTGACTTTATTATCGCCATATAACGATGATAGCAGGAACGGGCGCGAGGGCCAGCGCTCCCGGCGGCGATGGCAGGATGGTGGCATGGGAGATTTAATCATCGGGGTCGACGGGCTGGCGCGGCCCCCGTGGGCAGCCAGCAGCGAGCTGCTGCGTGAGTACTACGACACCGAATGGGGCATGCCCATCACCGATGAGCGCGGCCTGTTTGAGCGCCTGAGCCTGGAGGCCTTCCAGTCCGGCCTGTCGTGGGCGATCATCCTGAAGAAGCGGGAGGACTTCCGCCGGGCATTCGCCGGCTTTGACCCCGACGCGGTCGCGGCCTTCGGCCAATCGCAGATTGACCAGCTGCTGCAGGACACGGGATCGTGCGCAACCGGCGCAAGATTGAGGCCACCATCAGCAACGCGCGGGCCACCGTCGCCCTGCGCGCCGCCGGCGGATTATCGGAGCTAATTTGGTCGCACCGCCCGCAGCACACCCCGCAGCCGGCCACCCTGGCCGAGATTCCCACGCAGAGCCCCGAATCGGTGGCGCTGTCCAAGGCGCTGAAACGGGCCGGCTTCAGGTTCGTGGGACCCACCACCATGTTCGCGCTGATGGAGGCCATCGGCATGGTGGACACCCACCTGCTGGGTTCGCACCGCCGCGGCAGTTCGGGAATCTGGCGACAGTGACGCACCGGTTCCGCCTCACCTCCACCGGGGCGCTGGATGTGGCGCACCTGTTCCAGGTGCTGCAGGTGCATTCACTGCCCATCCAGGAAACCCTGGATCCGGCGCAGGGCACGATCGCCCGGCTATTGCGCACGGCCACCGGCTGGCAGCTGACCGAGCTGCGGGTGGATGCCGGCGGCGTGGGGGTGACCACCGAGGCACCGGCGAGCGCCGAAGTAGGGCTGCGGGACGCCGTGACCCATTGGCTGGGGCTGGCGCAGGACGGCACTGCGGGATTGCGCCGCCTGTCCAGGGATCCATTGCTCGGTGCCTGCGCCCGAAGGCATCCGCACCTGCGCCTGATCAGCTACCCGGATTTCTTTGAGGCCCTGGTGACCACGGTGCTGGGTCAACAGATTTCCACCCGCGCCGCCCGCACGCTGGCGCTGCGGCTTGTCACGGCACTGGGGGTCGAGCACGCGAGCGGGTTCCACGCCTTTCCAGAGGCCGCGAGGGTCGCCGGAACATCGGTTCCCGATTTGGTGTCCATCATCAGGTGCCCCGCCTCCCGGGCGGCAACCTTGCAACGGGTGGCCCAGTGGTACCTGGATTTCGGCCCGTCGATGAAGGCCCCGGTCCCGCAGCTGCGCCAGAGTCTACTGGCTCTGAAGGGAGTCGGTCCGTGGACGGTGGATTATGTGGCATTGCGCGGGCTGCGCGCCCGGCGCGTTTTCTTGGCTTCGGACCTGGTGGTGCGCCGCGCCTGCAGCTGCTGGCTGGGAGCAGAAGGCGTCCCTGCTGAATTGGGAAAAGGACAACGCGCTGGCGACCGTGCTGCTCTGGAAGGTCGCGGGCGAACTTGGCGCCCCGCCAGGCGCAGGCGCGCTACCGATGTGAGGACGGCCCTGGCTCACCCAGACAAATCTCACGCAGCCAAGACCCGGACTTAAAACAGAAGAAGCGCATCAAGGCGTGCATGCTTGATGCGCTTCATTCTGCGACTCGGCTGACTGAGCAGGTCAGCCATTCCCTTTCCCTTTTACTTCAAGCCGGCTAGGCCGACCACCGCCGGGGATTGAGCAAGTCCCGTGACGGCTCTTGGTCGACTCGCATCGACCAAAGTCAGCGCCTCCCCCGACCACACACGGGGAAGGCTCTGCACTAAGCATACGACACCCCACCACAATAACGTCAAGTGCATCTGGCTTAATTTTTCAAAGTTTCTCTTAGGTGTGTCTAATCTAAGAAAAAGCGGCCCGGAGCGGGTGTCGCTCCGAGCCACTGCGGGGCCAGGCCCCTAGAATCTTCCGCCGCTGGCGCTATTTTGCCGGCGCTGGCTCCTCGTCAAAAATCTGGCCGATGGCGCTGCGCTTTTCGGCCTGGAATTCATCCTCCACCCGGCCGTAGGCCCAGTACGCGGACAGGGACATCTCCTGGCGCTGCACTTCGCGCTCCCCATGGAAGTACATGCGCAGTTTTTTCATGACCTCACGCTCGCCGTGGCAGAAGATCTGCACCTTGCCCTCGGGCCACGGCACCTGGCGGACCGCCTGCTCAAGGATGGTGGTCTGCGGAGAGAACGGCGCATTGCGGTGCAGCCAGGTGATCTCGATGCCCTTCGGCGCCTGGAACTGTACTTCGTCCTTGGCATCGTTGACCTCGATGATCACCCGACCGACCATGTCCTCATCCATGGCCTCCAGCGCGCAGGCGATGGCAGGGATCGCGGTTTCGTCCCCGACCAGGAACTGGAAGTCGTACTCCGCGCTGGGCGCATAGCGTCCGCCGGGACCGCTGAAGCAGATCTTGTCACCGACCTGCGCGTCGCGTGCCCACGGCCCGGCCAGCCCCTCGTCCCCGTGGACCACAAAGTCGATGTCCAGCGTCCGGGCCTCGGTGTCCACGTTGCGCACAGTGTAGGTGCGGCGTACCGGCAGATCCTGGGCCGGGAGAATGGCCCGCAGCTCATCAAGGTTGTAGGGCGGCTGCAGCCCCAGCTCGGGCTTGGCGAAGAGAATCTTCACGTAGCGGTCGGTGGCCTCCTTGTCCTGGTAGCCGGAAAACCCTGGACCGCCGAAGGTCAGGCGCACCAGGTGGGCGGAGATCTGCTGGCGAGCCACCACTTCGAGCACTACCTGCGGACGCACCGGACGACGACCATCACTCTTGGCCACAAAAACACCCCTTGAACTAATAGGTTAGATATAGCTAGCCTAATTCATTTTTGGGGCAACGGCACCTAGCGCCCAAAGACCGGCCGCCCCTGGAAGGGTGCCAGCCCGGCGCGTTCGGCCTCGCTCAGGCGCTGTACCCGCGAGCTGGCGGTGTCAAAGAAGGCCAGCGTGGTGGTGGCCCGCACACACAGGGTGTCCTCCACGGATCCCGGAATTCATAGCAGATATCGAAGCTGGCCGGCTTCACGCTGGCGATCCACAGGTCCACGTTGACCGGGACGTTGCGGTATTCCAGCGGCCTGGAGTACCGCACGCGGTGTTCGACCACCAGGATCTGGACCCCGGCCGGGACGGCGGAGAAGATATCCACCTTCGGACGCATCCCCGGAGCGCCGGTGCCCCCGGGCACGCCAAAGCCGGCGATGCGCGCCTCCTCCATGAGCCTGATCAGGTTCACGTTGTTCACGTGCCCGTACGCATCCATGTCGCCCCAGCGCATGGGGACCTCGACGCGCAATACGGTTCCGTCTTCCATCGCTTTATCCCTTTCCGTCATCGGCCTGGCTCCCGGACTCGGGCGCGGCTGCGGCGCCACGCTTTTCACCTTCCAGCAGGCCCAGTTGCTGCAGCCGCAGCGCGATGCGCGATCCGTCGGCCTCGTAGACCCAGTCCGTATCCGGGGTGGACATTTGCAGCTCGTGGGAGCGACCGCCGGCCAGCACCGCCTCGGATGGGGTGAGCTGGCGGATGACAATGGCACGCACGTGCTGCGGATAGCGCCGAGCGAACTCGGCGTAGGTGCTCGGGTCATGCTGCCCGTCGTCACCGATCAACACCCAGCGGATGTTGGGGAATTCGTGGGCCAGGCGGCGCAGCTGGTCCACCTTGTGCTGGACCCCGCTGCGGAACCAGGCGCTGGGAGTGGGTCCCCAGTCGGTGAGCAGCATGGGTCCCGGGGATAGAGGTTGCGGCTCAGGAACCGGTTCAGGGTCTGCGCGACATTCCAGGCGCCGGTGGAAAGATAGATGGTCGGGGTGTTGGGGCGCGATGTGACCAGCCGCTCCATCATGACCGCCATGCCGGGGGTGGGCACCCGGGCATGTTCGGAGAGCACAAAGGAATTCCAGGCCGCCAGCAGCGGCCGAGGCAGCGCGGTGACCACCACGGTGTCGTCCACATCGCAGATCACCCCGGTGCGCTGGTTTTCGTCAATGACCAGCACCTCGGTGCTGGCTCCTTCCCCCTGGGCCACACTGACATCCACCGGTGCCACCCGGGGGCCAGGTCGACGCTGAGCTTGGCGTCAATCACCCCGCCGCGGTCGGCGTGGACCTTGAAGTCCTGGCCGGCCACGTGGACCATGACCTCGGCGTAAGGCAGGATCGGGGAAATGAAGTTTCGAAAGCCGCGAATCCCGTCCTCGATCATCTGGGCCTTGTGTCGCCCGTTTTCGAAGAATCCCGGACGCGCCAGGGCGACCCGGGCGAAGACGCGCACCCAGCCCCCGTCGCCGCTGCTGTATCCATAACCCAGATACGGCATAATGATGGGACGCAGCCCCCGGCCCTGAGCCCGACGGGCGCGCCAGCGGTGAAAGCCGTCTTCCAGGCGTGCGGCAATATGGCGCGCGGTGCCGTCAGTTGCAGCATGAGTCATGCAACCAGTCTTTCACGACTGGCCCCGACTGGGGGTGTCGCCAGAAATTTGTGCCCGAATGCACTGGACTTTTTCTACAGGACGTAGAAAACTGAGGGTATGAGATTTGAACACGACAATGACGATCCGGTCCTTAAACTGACCGAGGAACAGTGCTGGGAATTGCTGGCCCATAGCGCCCACGGACGTGTTGCCACCGCCGCGGCGGGCATCATCGACATCGTTCCCGTGAATTTTGCCGTGCACAAGGGCTATATTTTCATCCGCACCGCTCCGGGCAACAAGCTCGCGGCAATGACCGTGAACTCCTCCATCGCCTTCGAGGCCGACGGGGTGCTCTCCGACGAAGCCTGGAGCGTCGTGGTGCACGGCACCGCGGCCGTGCTGGAAAGCGAGGAGGAGATCCGCGAGGCCCGCGAGTCGGGCGTCACCCCGTGGATCCCCACCCTGAAGGACGCCTGGGTCCGGGTCAAGGTCGAGCGGATCTCCGGACGCCACTTCATCCTCGGCGCCCAACCCGAGGTTACCGACGAGGCCTGATTCCCGCTTCACCCGCCCTGCCCCGCGCCGGGCGCAAGCACGCCAGGGGACCGCGAATTCTCGCGGTCCCCTGGCGCTTTCCCATCGGCGGTGCCCGACGCTAGGAGTAGTCGTAGAACCCGGCGCCGCTCTTGCGTCCCAGGCGGCCTTCGGCGACCTTCTCGGCTATCAGCGGGTGCGGCTTGTCGGCGGCGTCGCCGGTCTCGGCGTAGGTGGCCTGGGCGATGAAGTCGATGACGTCGATGCCCACCAGGTCCATCAGTTCAAAGGGACCCATCGGATGTCCCAGCGCGGTCTTGGCCGTGGTGTCGATGTCCTGGAAACTGGCGACCCCGTTGGCGGCCAGTTCCAGCGCCTCGCGCTGCAGCGCGCCCATCATGCGGTTGGCGACAAACCCGGGGACCTCCTTCTGCACCAGCACCGGTCCTTGCCCATGGCGCGCGCCACCTGCATTACGGCCTCCACGGTGGCGTCACTGGTGTGTTCGTTGCGCACCACCTCGACGCACTTCATGACCAGGGCCGGGTTGAAGAAGTGCATGTTGCACACCAAGTCCGGCGCCCGGAAGCCTGCGCCACATGCGAGGAGGCCAAGGTGGAGGAGTTGGTGGCCAGGATCGCGTGTGCCGGGGTGCTGCGGCCCAGCTGCTCAAAGAGCGCCTTCTTGACCTCCAGCTTCTCCACGGCCGCCTCGATCACCAGATCCGCGTTGCCGGCCGCCGCGTCCAGGTCGGTGCTGCGTTCCAGCCGGGCGAGGGCCGCGTCGGCATCGGCCTGGGTCAGCTTGCCCTTGGCCACCCGGCCCGCGGCCCACTTATCCAGTTCCCGCCCCGCGGCCGTTAGCGCCTCGCCGGAGATGTCGTTCAGGGTGGTGTTGTAGCCGACCAGGGCCGCGCTCATGGCGATCTGGCGCCCCATGGTGCCCGCCCCGATGACCAGGATCCGCTGTATCTGCATCGTTGTCCTTCCGATTCCCGTGCCGGTGCTAGCCGCGCAGGTAAGTGGTGGTGGTGTGCGTATAGAATTCGCGGGCCGCAGCCCCTTGTTCCTTCGGCCCGTATCCGGAGGCCTTGGCCCCACCGAAGGTACGTGCGGGTCGGCCCCGGCCGATTCGGAATTCACATGCAGAATACCCACATCAAGCTGCTGTTGCGCGCGAATCGCCGTGGCCAGGTTGGTGGTGAACAGCGCCAGGCTCAGCCCGAACTCACTGTCCTGGGCGGCGGCGAAGGCCTGCTCGGCGCCGGCGACTGGATGACCGAGAGGATGGGGGCAAAGAATTCCTCACGCCATCCCGCGTTCTCACGCCCCCGCGGCCCCTCGGGCAGCTGCAGGATGATGGGCGGCATGAACCCGGCCTCCTGCGGGGCGGCACCCCGATAGCGGATGCTGGCGCCCTGCTCCAGGCACGTTCCAGCCCCTGCTGGGCCGCATCGCGGGCCCGGGCATCCACCAGTGGACCCATGTGCACCGCCGCCGTCCAGAGGGTCCCCGGTTACCCAGTCATCGAGCCGGGCGGTAAGCCGGCCCAAGAAGTCCTCGGCGATGTCCGCGTCCAGGATCAGCCGTGAGGTGGCGGTGCATTTTTGGCCAGTGGAGCGAAACGCGCCAAACAGCACCTGCTCCACGGCCAGTTCC
>NZ_BAXF01000043.1:0-11208 GCF_001310435.1 Arthrobacter sp. JCM 19049
TGCTGGAGATCCGCCTGGCCGAGGCCGGGCGCGACGTGGTCGGCTACTCGCTGCACACCCCGCACTACCTGGCCGAGGCCGAATACCCACCGGTGGCCGTGGCCGCCCTGGAATTTGTGGGGGCGGCCCTGAAACTGGCCCTGCCCACCGACAGCCTGCGTGAAGCCGGCCGGCTGATCGAAGGACAGCTGGCCGAACAGATCGACGCGAACACCGAAGTGCGCCAGATGGTGGCCGGGTTTGAGAAGCGCTTTGACGCCCACGCCCAGGAGCACCAGCCGCGGTCGCTGCTGCTTGATGAGGACCATGAGCTTCCCGACGCCGAGCAGATCGGTGCCCGCGCCGAATCGTTCCTGGCCGGGATCGAGGACCTGGATGCCTGGTTGGCCGAAACCGGCCCCCTGCCCGAAGACCGTCACGAGGACGCCACGCACACCGACGCCGATGAGGCGCCGATTCGGACGATGACCCGCACGGCCCCGAAGATTCGGCCGATGGTTCCGGTGACCCGACCCTTGAGCCATGACCAGCTGAATTCAAAAAAATCTTGGATCGTCTACACGGTGGCGCTGCTGGCCTACCTCTCGGCGGTCGCCCAGCGCACCAGCTTCGGCGTGGCCGGGCTGGAGGCCACGGAACGCTTTAACGCCTCCGCCTCGATCCTGGCGACCTTCTCGGTCGTCCAGCTGCTGGTGTACGCGGCCGGCCAGGTGCCGGTCGGGCTGATCCTGGACAAGGTCGGCCCGCGCCGGATGATTGTCGGCGGGGCGATCCTGATGACCCTGGGCCAGGCATTCTTGGCCTTTGCGAACAACGTCCCCCAGGGCTTGGTTGGGCGTGTGCTGGTCGGTGCCGGGGATGCCATGGTCTTCGTCTCGGTGCTGCGGCTGCTGCCCATGTGGTTCTCCGGGTCCCGCATCCCGATGCTCACCCAGATCACCGGCACGGTAGGGCAGCTGGGCCAGCTGATCAGCCTCTTCCCGTTCCACGCGATGCTCATCCACGTCGGGTGGACCCCGGCATTTGCGATGCTTGCCGTCATCGCCTTCGTGTCCCTGCTGCTGGTCATCACCTTTGTGCACAATGGGCACGAATGGCGTGGCACCGGGGAAGAGGACCCGCTGAGCACCCGGGCGCGGCTGGCGGCGGCGTGGCGGCAACCGGGCACCCGGCTGGGTTCTGGACCCACTTCAGCACCGCGTTCATGGTCAACGTATTCATGCTTACCTGGGGTTTCCCCTTCCTCGTCGAAGGCCAGGGGGTCTCCGGAGCACTGGCCTCCAGCCTGTTGTCGATCTTCGTTGTCGTCGCGATTGTCCTTGCCCCGATCCTGGGGCCCTCACCGCCCGCTATCCGACCCGCCGGTCGCTGATCGCCCTGACCATCGTGCTGGGGATGACGGTGATGTGGGCCGTGGTGCTGCTGTGGCCCGGACGGGCGCCGCTGTGGGTGCTGATCGTCCTGATGATCAGCATCGCCGCTGGCGGTCCGGCGTCGGTGATCGGCTTCGACTTTGCCCGCACCTTCAACCCGCCGCACGTGATGGGAACAGCCACGGGCCTGGTCAACGTCGGAGGATTCTCCGGGGCCTTCATCTGCATGTACCTGGTCGGCATGCTGCTGGACTTCCAGTTCCAGCTGGCCGGCGGTGAACGGGAACTGTACAACCTGGGCGCGTTCAAGCTGGCCTTGTGCGTCCAGTTCGTGTTCGTGGCCGTGGGCATCAGCGGGATGCTCCTGGCACGCAAGAAGGCGCGCCGCCAGCAAAATCCCGGCCATTAGCTTCCCTGGTGGCTGCGGCCCGAGTTGTCCACACTCGGGGTCCCCGATTCCGTGGGCACCTCGGTCTTGGCCCACTGTCGGGTCATGACTACTACACCGGAACAAGGGCCGCTCTCCCTGGAGCGCGCCGAAGACATCCTTGCCTACGTGCCCCACGCGCTGGGGTTTCATCCCTCCGATTCGGCCGTGCTGTTGCTGATGGTCGACAAGAAGCTGGAAGCGACCCTGCGCGTTGATCTGCCAAAACACGACAGCGCGGGGGAGCGCCGGCCGTGGGTGGAGCAGGTTTGCAAGTTGGTGGGAAAGCTGCCGCAGCTGACCGGAGCACTGTGCGTCCTGTACTCCAACGACCCGCCACCTGCCGGGCGGGAACTGCCCTATCACCAATTGCTTGCCGAGCTCAGCGAGAGCTTCGATGCGCGCCGTACGCCACTGCATCAGGCGTGGTTTGTCAACCGGGGCATGGTGTGGAATTACAACGGGGCGGTGCCAGAACAGCGCGAGAACCGGCCTGCCCGGAACTCAGCGACACTTACCTCAGAATGGTCCTGGCCGGTTCCGCCCCACTGCACGAGCCTGGGACGGGGAGGGCGTCCCGGAATGGGAGAACGCCGGAACGATCCGCAGCCTCGCCGATTCGCTCGACGGCGACATGTACGACTGCCTGGATACCTGGCTGCACTGCTGGAAACAGACGCCTACCAGTCCGAGGCAACCATGCGCTCCGAACCATTGGTCGCGGCACGGCTGCTCTCTGGCTTGGAAATCCGGCTCGTGCGCGACATCCTGCCCTACCTCGCTGGTGTGGGTGCGGTCGCGGCGCGCACGGCGGTGCGTGAACTGGCGCTGCGCGAGACCGAGGAACGCGCCCAGGAACTGGCCGATTTCCTGCTAGGCGGTGGGGCGAACACTCCGGAGTGGAAACGGCTGGAGAACCTGTGGTTCATCTGCCGAGACCTATTGGGGGTGGCGCGAGCCGGACAGCGTTCGGCGCTGCTGTGCATCCTGGCGTGGATTGAATGGGCCAAAGGCAGGGGAAGCATGTCCATGGCGCTCTTGCGGACCGCCTTGGATAGTGACCCTGAATACCGTCTTGCGCAGTTGCTGCAGCAACTGCTTTACCGCGGAATCATGCCGGAGTGGGCCACTGATCCCCAACGTGCCTGGCGTTCAAGTTTCCATTAGGAGCGCGAAATCCGGCCGCGCCAAGTGGTGCCTGCGTGGTTATTCGTGGATAATGGGACAACAGACCCGGTTAGGTCCGATTGTTCTTTTGCGTTCCGTCTTTTCACAGCGGGAACAAAAGAAGGCGTAGATGCGTTGAAATACGTGACTGTCGCCATGGCGGAAACTCCTTGTTTCCGCTAACGGACTTGACAGGGTCATAGTGGTGTTACCGGTAGGTGCATCTGGGACGCATCGTGAGAAAGGTTATTCGTGTCATCAACTGAGACGAACGCTAAGCGCAAGGCTGCCAACGCAACTGCGGCTGAGGAAGCCAACGCCAAGGCTGTGGCAGAGAAACCTGTCGCGAAGAAGCGCGCAACCAAGGCCAAGGCAAGCAGCAAGGCCGCCGGTAAGGCCTCAGAAGAAGTCGTTGACAACGAAGAGCAGACCGAGCTCAGACCGACAACGCCGAAACTGAAGAAAAGACTGAAGACGATTCCGTTGGCTTCGTCATCAGCTCGTCCGAAGACGACGCCCCTCAGCAGCAGGTGATGGTGGCAGGTGCCACCGCCGACCCGGTCAAGGACTACCTGAAGCAGATCGGCAAGGTCGCACTGCTGAACGCCGAGCAGGAAGTGGATCTTGCGCTGCGCATCGAGGCAGGGCTGTTCGCTCAGGACAAGCTGAACAAGGACGACGGGTCAATGGACCAGCGGCTGCGCTGGGACTATGAACAGATCATCCACGACGGAAAGATCGCCAAGAACCACCTGCTGGAGGCCAACCTGCGCCTCGTGGTTTCGCTGGCCAAGCGCTACACGGGCCGCGGCATGTTGTTCCTGGACCTGATCCAGGAAGGCAACCTGGGTCTGATTCGTGCGGTTGAGAAGTTCGACTACACCAAGGGCTTCAAGTTCTCGACCTACGCCACCTGGTGGATCCGTCAGGCGATCACCCGTGCCATGGCCGACCAGGCACGAACCATTCGTATTCCTGTGCACATGGTCGAGGTCATCAACAAGCTCGCCCGCGTCCAGCGTCAGATGCTGCAGGACCTGGGCCGCGAACCCACTCCGGAAGAGCTGGCCAAGGAACTGGACATGACCCCGGAAAAGGTTGTCGAAGTCCAGAAGTACGGCCGCGAACCGATCTCCCTGCACACCCCGCTGGGTGAAGACGGCGACTCGGAGTTCGGTGACCTGATCGAGGACTCGGAAGCCGTGGTTCCGGCCGACGCGGTTTCCTTCACCTTGCTGCAGGAGCAGCTGCACTCGGTGCTGGACACCCTCTCGGAACGTGAAGCCGGCGTCGTGGCGATGCGCTTTGGCCTGACCGACGGTCAGCCGAAGACTTTAGACGAAATTGGCAAGGTCTACGGGGTGACCCGTGAACGCATCCGTCAGATCGAATCCAAGACGATGTCCAAGCTGCGTCACCCCTCGCGCTCTCAGGTGCTGCGCGACTACCTGGACTAAAACGATCGTTCCGCGGCGGACGAAGCTCTGTGTGGCTTCGTCCGCCGCGGTCGTTAAACCCAACATTTCGCCGCAATTCGCACACCCGCACACCGATGAGTGGCCGGGCCCTGCTTGGCGGTTGCTGAGCGGCACCGGCGCTGCGGAGCAATATTTGACCCATAACAAAAACGCTGGGACCCGCCCTTCGGCGGATCCCAGCGTTTGGCAGACAACGGACGGCGCGAGCTAGTCCTGGATGTCCACCTTCGGCTTCTCGTAAAGCCGCGAAGTTTCGTCCTGCCACTCCGAGGTGAGCGGGCGAAGCTTATCCTCTACGGCTCGTGCGTGGTGTGCACAGAACAGCAGTTCGCCACCTGTGGAGGCTAGCACGGCCCTTACGTAGGCCTGTGCGCCGCAACGGTCGCACCGGTCGAGGGCATTGAGTTCGCGACTTGCAGTTGTAGTAGTCATTGCCAGCCTCCTTAAATCTTGGTGTATTCAATACAACCAGTTATGGCCCGAACTTTATGCCCCTCGGGCCGCTCTTTCGCTCACCGCGTACTGCTTGTGGATAAGCTCATAGTGGCCAAGTTCCCGTTTTCACGGGTGTCCGGCTCACAGAATTCGAACACATTGACGACTAGAATGGGGGCAGGATCCCCGTCAGGCAGCAGTAGGAGTTAGTAACCACGTGGCCAAAGCCGATAATTACAACGCCCGCCATCTTTCCGTGCTCGAGGGACTCGAAGCCGTACGCAAGCGTCCCGGCATGTACATCGGATCCACCGACTCGCGCGGACTCATGCACTGCTTGTGGGAAATCATCGACAACTCGGTCGATGAGGCCTTGGGCGGTTATGGCCAGTCCATCTCCGTCGTTCTGCACAACGACGGTTCGGTGGAAGTGCGCGATGACGGGCGAGGCATCCCGGTGGACATCGAACCCAAGACCGGCCTGAGCGGCATCGAGGTCGTCTTCACCAAGCTGCACGCCGGCGGCAAGTTCGGCGGCGGCTCCTACACCGCTTCCGGCGGCCTGCACGGTGTGGGCGCCTCGGTCGTCAACGCCCTTTCGGCACGCCTGGACGTGGAAGTTGACCGCGGAGGCAAGACCTACGGCATGCAGTTCCGCCGCGGGGAACCGGGCCGCTTCACCGATCGCGGCAAACCCCGGGCGGATGCTCCCTTCGAGGCCTTCAAGAAGGCCACCGAACCCGACGTGGTGGGCAAGGCCAAGCGCGGCGTCACCGGAACCCGGATCCGCTACTGGCGGATGACAACATTTTCACCTCCGATGCCCGCTTCTCCTACGAGGACCTGCAAAACCGCGCACGGCAGACCTCGTTCCTCGTGCCCGGCCTGCGCATGACCCTGCGCGACGAGCGCGGCCTGCCCGGCACCCTGGGTGAGGACGGGCCCTACGAGGAGGTCTTCCAACACGACGGCGGCATCAGCGAATTCGTGGACTTCCTCTCCAGCGATTCGGCAGTCACCGACATCTGGCGGATCCAGGCAGCGGCTCATTCCATGAGAAAGTGCCGGTCTTCGACGCCGAGGGGCGCAGCCACATTGAAGATCTGCAGCGCGTCTGCGAAGTCGATCTCGCCGTCCGCTGGGGGATCGGCTATGACACCACGGTGCGCACCTTTGTGAACATCATCGCCACGCCCAAGGGCGGCACCCACCAGACCGGGTTTGAACAGGCGCTGCTGAAGTCCTTCCGCAAGGCCGTGGAGGCCAACGCCCGCAAACTGAAGTTCGGCAACAAGGACAAGATCGAGAAGGACGACGTCCTGGCCGGCATGACAGCCGTGTTGACCGTCCGCCTGGCCGAACCGCAGTTCGAGGGCCAGACCAAGGAGATCCTGGGTACCTCGCAGGTGCGCCAGATCGTCTCCCGCGTCGTGGAGAAGGCGCTCAACGAGCGCCTGGCCTCGACGAAGCGTGCAGAAAAGCAGGAAGCGGCCACACTGCTGGAGAAGGTCGTCAATGAGATGAAGTCCCGCGTGAGCGCACGCGTGCACAAGGAAACCCAGCGCCGCAAGACCGCTCTGGAGTCCTCATCCCTGCCGACCAAGCTGCTGGATTGCCGGACGAAGGAAACCGAGCGTTCCGAACTATTCATCGTTGAGGGTGACAGTGCGCTGGGTACCGCCCGCCTGGCCCGGTCCAGCGACTTCCAGGCCCTGCTGCCCATCCGCGGCAAGATCCTGAACGTGCAGAAGGCCTCCATTTCGGACATGCTCTCGAATGCGGAGTGCGCCTCGATGATCCAGGTCATCGGCGCCGGATCGGGCCGCACCTTTGACATCAACCAGGCCCGATACGGCAAGGTCATCCTGATGACCGATGCCGATGTGGACGGCGCCCACATCCGGACCCTGCTGCTGACCCTCTTCTACCGGTACATGCGACCGATGGTGGAGGAGGGCCGGGTCTACGCCGCGGTGCCGCCACTGCACCGGATTGAGATCATCAATCCCGGTTCGAAGAGCAACGAAGTGGTTTACACGTATACCGAAGCCGAGCTGACCCGCCTGCTGGCAAAGATCGAGGCCGAAGGCCGGCGCTACAAGGAGCCGATCCAGCGTTACAAGGGCCTGGGTGAGATGGACGCGGACCAGCTGGCCGAAACCACCATGGATCCCCGGCACCGCACGCTGCGCCGGGTCGGCGTGGAGCATGCCCAGGCGGCCGAGGAAATCTTCGACCTGCTCATGGGCTCGGATGTGGCACCGCGCAAGGAATTCATCATCTCCGGTGCTGACAACCTGGAACGCGAACGCATCGACGTTTAGGGGCGCCAGCAGCGAAAACGCCGACCGGTTTGCCTCGGGTATTACCCGGGGGGACCGGTCGGCGTTTCCTTTTGCCCGGTGTTCCGGGACTTCAGCCGTGGCCGGTTGTGGATTGCGTCTAGCCCAGCAGCTTGGGCGCAATCAGCAACACGGTGGGGCAGACCAAAAGCATCAGTGAGCAAAAGACGATCGCCGTGGTCTGGAAAACACTCAGCGGGTTCGGATCATTGAGCAGGCGCTGCAGGCGTCCGGAGGACAATTCTCCGTTCGGCACGGTTTCCAGGTCGCCGCCCGAGCCGCCCTGCTGGGCGGGATCGTGGACCGGGTTGGGGGCCACGGAGGACGCGACGGTCACGATGGCCCGCAACAGGACTGGGCGCTGCACCTTCTGCAGGGCCGTGTCATCGGCCAGCATCTCGGTCAGCTGGCGCACCGCGTCCAACGCCAGGCGCGATGTCGGCAGCCAGGGAAGGGCTTCGTGCCAGGCGGTGAAGGCCAGGATCAGCAGGTCGTGGCGTTGTTCAAGATGCGACCGCTCGTGGGCCAGCACCGCCTGCAGTTCGGTCTCGGAGAGCTGGTCCAGAAGTCCACGGGACAGGACGGTGACCGAGCGGGTCATGCCCGGAACGCAATAGGCAACCGGGACGTCATGGTCCAAAACCAGGGTATTGGGCCGGTCCTCGGCGGGGTTGGTCAACAGCATCAGCAGCTGGCGATGCTTGGCCCTCTGCCGGGAGATCCGCCAGGCGGCGCGCAGCAGGGTCAGGACCAGATGGGTGGCAAAGAGCAGTGCGGCGCTGAGCGCAAAGAGGTGGACCACCCCGGGGGACGGGGCATCGGGGTCCCCGAGCAGCAAGCGCCATCCTGGTGCAGGGCACTGAGCAGGTCATCGCCCAGTGGAGTCAGACCCCACACGAGCATGGAGCCGATCATTGACAGCCCACCGGCCAGGGCGATGGCCTGCCACAACAGGACAGCGGCCACCGGGGAGCGGGCTGGCCATTTCGCTTTGGCCAACGCCAACGGCGTGCCACGCTAATGCGATGGCCAACGCCGCAAGAAAGTATGAGGTGAGAAGCACTCAGCCTCTATATCGTGAAGGATTTAGACGGTTTTCGGTGCGTCCAAGATAGCACGAAGTGCCGCCGCTTCGTCGGGGGAAATGCCGCCGATGAAGCGCGCCAGAACAGCTTCGCGGTCCTGGGCGGTTCCCAATGCCTCGTTGAGCAGGTTCACGGTGTGATCCTCGCGGGTCGACGAGGCCGTGTAGCGGTGCGGACGCGTGGAGCGTTCCCGGGCGACGAGGCCCTTCTTTTCCAACCGCGCGAGTACCGTCAGCACAGTGGTGACTGCGAGTTCCTTCGCAGCATCGCCGGGTGCGGCGAGTTCATCGCGCAGATCATTGGCGGTCAGTGGTTCTGCGGAGTCCCACAGAAGTTCCATGACTGAGCGTTCCAGATCGCCAAGGCTGGCCACAGGGCAGTACCTCACTTGCCTACTAGTGCTAAAACGTCCGGCGCCATTAAGCGCCAACGAACGTATCGTGCAGTCCATTCTATAGGGGATTGACCAAATTTTCTACACTTCGTAAAAATCGGGTCTGAGTAGATTATTGTTGCCAAATCACATTCGGGCATAGTCTCTTGGGCGCACCTTGAGAACTCGGCAAATTTGGCGCTTGCCTGTTGCTGGCATCACGCGGTTTGGTCGGTGGCTTGTTTTGCAGGCCACAGGCCGGTTACCCGCGAGTTCTACGTCTTGTCGAAATTGGCCTATCGTGGTGGTGAACGACTTTTCTACGTTCAGTAGAAACGTGTTTACACTCGAAGGGAAACCGATGGACCGTTGGAAATTGCGCGGTGGCAATTTGGCATCACCACCGTCTACCACTTCCTGATGGTGCCGCTGACGATCGGGCTGGGGCTGGTCGTAGCGGTGCTGCAAACGGTATGGCTGCGCACCGGCAATGAACAGTGGCTGCGAATGACGAAGTTCTGGGGCAAGCTGTTCCTGATCAACTTCATCATGGGCGTGGCCACCGGTATCGTGCAGGAATTCCAGTTTGGCATGGCCTGGAGCGAGTACAGCCGATTCGTCGGCGACGTCTTCGGGGCCCCGCTGGCCATGGAGGCGCTGCTGGCGTTCTTCGTCGAATCCACCTTCCTGGGACTGTGGATCTTTGGCTGGAAGAAACTGCCGGCAAAGCTGCACCTGGCCACGATCTGGGCCGCTTCGCTGGCCAGCATCCTCTCGGCCTACTTCATCCTCGTCGCAAACTCGTGGATGCAGCACCCGGTGGGCACCGAAATCGTTGACGGGCGCGCGGTCATGACCGACGCCTGGGCCGTGTTCACCAACAACACGGCGCTGATCACCTTCCCGCACACCGTCTTCGGCGCCTTCGCCGTGGCCGGCGGATTCCTGCTGGGCATCTCCTGGTTCCACCTGTACCGTCGCCGCGCGGAGGGCATCGACACGGTGGACGCCAACGGGCGCGTCATCGTTGGGGAAGACCTGAGCAAGGGCCGCAACCGCGACAAGACCGACCACAAGGTATGGCTCTCCTCGCTGCGCATCGGTGCAGTGGTGGCGCTGGTCTCCTTCCTGGGGGTGGCCTTCTCGGGGCACACCCAGGCCCAGCTGATGTTCGAGCAGCAGCCGATGAAGATGGCCGCCGCCGAGGCCGCCTGCCACGACGGCACCGGGTTCTCGGTGCTGACGCTGGGCGATGTCCGCACCCAGGGCAGCACCAGCTGCGATGACGTCACCGCGGTCTTCGAACTGCCCGGTCTGCTTTCCTACCTGGCCAACGGCGACTTTGAAACCCCGGTCAAGGGCGTGAACACGCTGATCCCCGAATACCAGGAAAAGTACGGCACCCACTACCCGGATGAGGAATACCTCGGTCAGTACGCCGGCCAGGAAATCAACTACGTCCCGGTCATGGAGGTCACCTACTGGGGCTTCCGGCTGATGATCACGTTGGGCGGGTTGAGCGCCGTCGCCGCCGCGGTGGCCCTGTGGCTCACCCGCAAGGGGACCGTGCCGCACAACAAGTGGGTCTCCCGGCTGGCCCTGCTGGGCATCGCCGCCCCGTTCGGGGCGAACTCCTTCGGCTGGATCTTCACCGAAATGGGACGTCAGCCCTTCGTTGTGGCGCCGAACCCGCAGATGGGCGGCATTGACCAGGTGTTCATGTACACCGCCGCCGCGGTCTCGCCGACCGTCAGTGCCGGGGAGATGCTCTTCTCCACGATCAGCCTGACGCTGATCTACGCAGTGCTGCTGGTGGTCGAACTCGTGCTGCTCACCCGGTTCATCCGCGGTGGGGTGGCCTCCTCCATGCCCGAACTGAACAACGACGAGCGCAAGGACGAGGACAAGCACGATGATGATGTGCTGTCCTTCGCCTACTAGCGGGAACGGAAACTGACAATGGAATGGCTTCCAACACTATGGTTCGTGGTCATCGCCGTCCTGTGGCTTGGCTACCTCTTCCTTGAGGCTTCGACCTCGGGGTGGGCATGCTCATGGGGGTGATGGCCCGCAATGAACGCCAGCGCCGGGTCATGCTCAACACCATCGGCCCGGTCTGGGACGGCAACGAGGTCTGCTGCTGACCGCCGGCGGGGCCACCTTCGCCGCCTTCCCCTACTGGTATGCCTCGATCTTCTCCGGGCTCTACCTGCCGCTGGTGATCGTGCTGGCCGCACTGATCTTCCGTGCCGTATCCATTGAATACCGCGGCAAGGCGCACACCGCCACCGCGTTGAAGATGTGGAACCTGGCAATGAGCCTGGGCTCCTTCGTGGCCGCCTTCGGTGTGGGCGCCATGCTGGCGCTGACCACCCTGGGGCTGCCACTGAATGAAAACGGGGACCGGGTCGGCGGAGCGTTCGCCTGGTTTGGCTGGGAAGCGGTGCTTGGTGGCCTGGCGGTCGTGGGCTACTGCCTGATCCAGGCGCTGGCCTTCCTGCGCCTGAAGACCGATGGGCCGATCCGCG
>NZ_BAXF01000044.1:0-11102 GCF_001310435.1 Arthrobacter sp. JCM 19049
GATCTCTTGAGTTCGTGTCACCATCGTTAGTTGCGAGACACCCTTCACGTACTAAGGTTCTGGCTGGTCAGATACGTCCGCGCATCTACCAAAGCTCGGAACACAAATCTGCAGATTTAGGTTCTTCGCGACAGGCCCTCCTCGCCGATCAGGGTGTCCACCCCCTCGGGCAGCTCGTAGGCGAAGTGTGCCTGGGCCACCTCCAGGGACTCGGCCAGCAGTGCCTCCAGCTGCCGCTCGTCCAGGCCCTCCGGCGCGCCGAGCAGCACGTTTTCACGGACCGAGGTGGAGAACAGTGTGGTGTCCTCGAACGCCACCGCGACCTCGGTGCGCAGCTGCTGCAGGTCCCATTCGCGCACGTCCTGGCCGTGCACCAGCACCTGCCCGGCATCCACGTCGTGCAGCCGCGGCACCAGGTTCAACAAGGTCGACTTGCCCGAACCGGTGATCCCCACCAGGGCCATGGTCTCCCCCGGGCCGGATCTTCAGGTCGATGCCGGCCAGGATGGGGCGGGCCTGCCCGCCGGCGCCGGGGTAGGTGAAGCGCACATGGCGCAGCTCCACCTCGCCGCTGAGCGTTTCCGGGCGGGAGGGGTGCTGCGGGGAAGTCAGGTCATTGACGGTGTCCATGACCTCGAAGTGGCGGTCCAGTGCGGTCTTGGTGCTCAGGGTCATGCCCAGCAGCATGCCCATGCCCTCCACGGGCCCGGCAATGACCGCCGCAATCGCGAAGTAGGCGACCAGCGAGCCGACGCTGAGGTTGCCGCTGGCCACCAGGGAAACACCGATGATCAGGCCCGCCCCGAGAATGGTTTCGGGAATGGCGACCACGGCCAGCAGGAAGCTGGCCAGCGTATTCGCCTTGCTGATCTCGGTCTCCTGCAGGGACTTGGCCTGCTCGTTGAAGCCGTCGTACATGTCCGGCCCGCGGCCGAAGGCTTGATGACCCGGATGCCGTGCACCGATTCCTCCACGGCGGTGGCCAGGTCACCGGCCTGGTCCTGGCTAAGCCGGCTGGCCGCGCGGTAGTCGTTGCGGAAGCGGTAGGCCTTGATCATGATCGGCACCGAGCCGGCCAGATAGAGCAGGCCCAGGATCCAGGAGTGGGTGAACATCAGGACCAGGCCGGTGATGACGGTGACGGTCTCCACCACCAGCATCATGGCGCCGAACGCCAGCCAGCGGCGCAGCAGCGACAGGTCCGACATGGACCGCGAGAGCAGCTGGCCAGAGCCCCAGCGCTCATGGAAGGCGACCGGCAGGCGCTGCAGGTGCTTGTAGAAGCGCACGCGCATCCGGTTCTCCAGCCCGGCGGCCGGGGTGAGAACGAACTGGCGGCGCAGGAAGATGAAGAACGCCTCCAGGAAGCCCAGCCCGGCCACTATGGCCACCGCCACCCAGATCTGGGAGGACGAGGCGTCGCTGCCCAGCACGTTGTTGACCAGCCAGGCCAGGACCTGGGGGATCACCAGGCGACAATGCCGGCGCCCAGGGCACAGAAGAACCGGCGATCAGCCGGGGCATGATGGGTTGGACGAAGGGGGCCAGACGCCGCAGCGTGGCTCGAAGGGAAGTATCCGGGCTGTCGCCTGATGTTTTGCTTTGCCGCGGCACCGTTTTACCTTCGTTCTGGGAAGTGTGATTTGATCCACCACACAGGCTACCGGTTGTGGTTGAGAATATTCAATCGTCCTGCGGCCCGGCTTGAAGGGCGGACTTCCAAATCATGGCAGTGCGGTGGCAAGAACAACTTCGCCTCCCGCACCGGTGGCGCGGGAGGCGAAGCGTTAGCAGTATCGGTGCGGGACGATGCCTACTTGGAAGTCAGGGTCACCAGCACGGCTTCGGGCCGGCAGGCGATGCGTACCGGGACGAAGCGGGAATTGCCGATGCCGGCAGACACATTCAGCGGGACGCTGCGTCCGTCCAGCTCCCAGTTGGTCCAGTCCCCGGGCGCGCCAGGTAGGCAAGTCGCAGTTGGTCACCACGGCACCGTATCCGGGAATGCAGATCTGGCCGCCGTGGGTGTGCCCGGCGAAGATGACGTCGGCGCCGGTGCGCGTGAACTCATCCAGCACCCGCTGGTAGGGCGCGTGGGCCAATGCGATCTTCACGTGCGGGGAGCGCGCCGAGTTCACCGAGCCGGCCGGCCACCCGGCGAAGGTGTCGCGGTTGATGTGCGCGTCATCCACACCGCTTAGATCCATGCGGATCCCCTTCATGGGAACCGACTGGTTGCGGTTGGCCATATTCAGCCAACCAGCGGCGCCGAAGTGCCGGTGCATCTCCTCGTGCGGCAGCGCGTTGCGGCTGGAGTTGTTCGGCACGCCGCGGCTGCGCTTGAGGTAGCGCAGGGGGTTTTTCAGTTGCGGGGCAAAGTAGCAGTTGGATCCGGGAACGAAGGCGCCGGGGAACTGCATCAGCGGCTCCAGCGCGTCGATCAGGGCCGGCACGCCATTCTGGTGCGACAGGTTATCGCCGGTGTTGATCACGAAGTCGGGGCGCAACTCGGCCAACTGGTGCAGCCAGCGCCGCTTGAGCTGCTGGCCAGGCACCATGTGGATGTCCGACAGATGCAGGATGCGAATGTCGGGGGCGCCGACCGGCAGGACCGGAAGGGTTTCGCGGCGCAGCTGGAACTGCTGGGTTTCATACATTCCATAACCGATGGCCGCCGTGCCCAGGGCCAGGGCGCCGCCTGCCAGCAAGGCGGTGCGGCGAGCGGCTGAGGCCAAGGCCGTTGAAAAATCCTTCTGTGAAGTCATAGGTGGACCGTCAGTGTCCTTTCAACGAAAAGTGCTGGTTGGAATGCGAAACCATCGTAGTTGCGGATAAAGGAAGGCCGCGGCCACCAAGGTGGCCACGGCCTTCAGTTTAGTCCTCGTCGGAGTCGTTCGGCGAACCCGACTTTGTCGGTTCAGGCTTGGACTTCTTTTCCTTCTTGTCTTCGCCCTTGTCCTTGGACTTATTTTCGCCCTTGGACTTGTTCTCGCTCTTTTCCTTCTTGTCCTTCGAATCCTTGGAATCTTCCGAATCCGACTTGTTCGAGTCACTCGAATCGCTCGAGTCGCTGGAGTCGCTGGAGTCGCTGGAGTCGCTCGAATCGCTGGAATCCGAATCCTCCTTGGGCTGCGGCTTCGGCTTGGGAGCAGAACGAGCCGAGCCGAAGGAGCCCTGGTCGAACTCGTGGACTGCTTCCTCCATGAAGTCGACCCACAGCGGGGAAGCGAACGTTGAGGAGTCCACAATGCTGCCGTACCTGCGACCGTTCACGACCTTGTTCTGCAGAGTGTTTTTCTTCTCAGCAGCCTGGGCGTCCACGCGACCAACCCAGGCAGCGGTCGAGATGCCGGTCGAGTAGCCGACGAACCAGGTGGAGGTCGACCAGTTATTGGTACCGGTCTTGCCCGCGATTGGTCCGGATACCTGCCCCTTGGACACGCGCTTCGTTGCGATCTTCTGCAAAGTCCCGTTTAGATCGGCCACGTTCTGCTCGTCAATGACCTGCTTGCAGTCCGGCTGCGGCACGTTGTACTTGTTGCCTTCACCGTCCACCACGGAGGTCAGGGCACGTGGCTCACAGTATTCGCCCTTGTTGGCAAACGCGGCGAAAGCAGCAGCCTGGGACAGCGGGGTAATGCTAACCGAGCCGATAACAAACGATGGATTCTTCGGGCTGATCGGCGCGGGGGCACCGTTTTCTCCACCGTTCTGGTTGAGCACGCCCAGTTTAGTGGTGTAGTCGGTGATGGTGCACAGATCAACCTGCCGGGCCTCTTGAACGGTCGCTGCGTTGACCGACCAATACAGTCCGTAGTCCACGGTCATGTTCTTGTAGAAGCCGTAGGAGGCGTTCTTAGGAGTCCACTTTTCACCGACGGTAGTGGTTCCGCCGGGCAGACACGAAGCCTGCCACTTGTCGCCGGGCATGAAGGTTTGCCGCTTCGCATTGATCTTGTCGTACATGTGGTGACCCTCATGCAGCCAGGCCAGAGTGGTGTACGGCTTCATGGTCGAGCCACCCTGGAAACCGCCAGCACCGCCCAGGGAACGTTCCACAGAGTAGTTGAGAACGCTGTTCTCCATTTTTTCGTTGTCAGGAGCGTAGGTCGAGTTCTGCGCCATGGTGACGATGTTGCCACTGCCCGGTTCTACCGAGACGAGTGAGGCACCAATGTCTTCATTGCCCTTCATGTCCGGGATGATGGCCTTGCGAGTATCCTTCGCGGCCTTCTTGTTCAGACTGGAGTCAAGGGTGGTCTTGATGGTCAGGCCACCGCGGTACAGCAGATTGGTGCGGTCTTCCTTGGTCTTGCCGAAGGCCTCATCGCGGGTGATCAAACGGGTCGCGTAGTCGCAGAAGTAGGCGTTGTCGCCGGCGGCCATGCAGCCGGAACGTGATTGGCTCGGGTTGGTCTCCAGCTTGGAGGCCACGGCCTTGTCGTATTCCTTCTTGGTGATTGCCCCGGTGCGGTACATGTTGCCCAGGACCTTGTCGCGGCGGTCCTTGGCCCGTTCCGGATTGTCAATCGGGTTGTACACGTTAGGCAGCTGCACCATACCCGCGAGCATCGCGGACTGCTGCAGGTTCAGGTCCTTGGCATCCACCGAGAAGAAACGCTGTGCGGCAGCCTGCACACCGTATTCACGCCCGGAGAAGAGCACCAGGTTCAGGTAGCCTTCGAGGATTTCGTCCTTGGACATCTCGTTCTCGATTGCCACCGAGTAACGGACTTCGCGGATCTTGTCCGCGTAGTCCTTCTGGCCCGACACGGTGGTGTCCTTCGCGCCGGTCAGGTACTGGTTGTTTACCAGCAGGTTGTTCACGTACTGCTGGGTGAGGGTTGAGGCACCTTGGCGCGAAGAAGAAGTCAGGTTCGAGACAGCAGCGCGCAGCATGCCCTTGGGGTCAACACCGTTGTGCTCGTAGAAGCGCTCATCCTCAACAGAGACGATGGCCTTGCGCATGTATGGGAGATGTCCTCAAGCTTCACCGGGTCACGGTTCTGCTCGTAGAAGGTGGCAATGACCTTCCCGTTGCGGTCCAACATCTGGGAGGGCTGCGGAATCGGCAGCTTTTCAAACGACGCCGGAAGCGAGATAACGATGTTGGATCCGGTGGTCATACCGGTTTTCGCGATTGCCGCAGCGGGCACCAACATGCCGGCCGCGAGCACACCACACAAGGCACTGATTCCAAGGAATGCAACGATCTTGCCAAGAGTGGTAGCTGTGTCAAAAAAGGGGGACTTCTTAGCTGCCATGCGTACTAGTTTACAAGGACGCGCTAACGTAGCGAGTATGACTAAATGGGAGTACGCAACATTGCCACTAGTAATCCACGCGACCAAGCAGATCTTGGACCAGTGGGGGGATGACGGCTGGGAGCTGGTCGCCGTTGTGCCAGGCCCCAACGGAACCTCTCCGGTCGCCTACATGAAGCGTCCGAAAGCCTAAACGATAAAGGAGCAAAACCCCATGCAAGAAGCGAATTCTTCACGTGTCGAAGCACGGCTGGCCGAGCTGGGCCATGAGCTTCCCGCCGTCGCCAAGCCGGTGGCCGCTTACCTGCCGTCTGTGACCTCCGGCAACTACGTCTACACCTCAGGGCAGCTTCCGCTAATTAAGGGAGAACTCACAGTTGTTGGAAAGGTCGGCGCCGAGGTTTCCACCGAGGTCGCTGCCCAGCAGGCACAGGTCTGCGCGCTGAACGCATTGGCGGCCATCAAAGCGGAAATTGGTGACCTGGATCGCATCAAGCGCATCGTGAAGGTCGTGGGTTTCGTGTCCTCGGACCCGGCCTTCACCGCTCAGCCGGGCGTCATCAACGGGGCCTCGGAATTCTTCGGCGAGGTCTTCGGGGATGCCGGGCTGCACGCCCGCTCGGCGGTCGGCGTCGCCGCCTTGCCGCTGGATGCCCCGGTCGAGGTCGAGGTTATCGCCGAATTTGAATAGCCGGATTCCGGAACGTGGTGCCCGGGTCGGGGGAAAGATTCCTCCCGTCCCGCGCACCGGCGTGCAACGACGCGTTTTCCCGTTGCCGCCATCCCAGGTCTCGGCGGCCGAGAACTGGGTGACCTTCGGCTCCCGCACCCCGCGCAAGGCCAGGCGCGCCTCCTCGGTGTGCCTGGTCCGCGACGACAACGACGGGCTGCAAACCTACCTCAGCTACCGTGCGGGGGAGTCGCCCCTGGGAACCGTCGCGTTCCCCGGTGGCAGTGTTGAAGCCGATGACTTCAGCGAGCTGCAGTGGTTTGGCCCCTCGCTGGGCGCGTGGTCGGCGAAGATGGGGGTCCTGGACCAGCGGCTGGTCCGCTCGCACGTGGTGTGCGCGATTCGCGAACTTTTTGAGGAAACCGGGATCCTGCTGGCCGGCACCGATGAACAAACGGTGGCCGAGGCCGGCGAACCCGAGGAATGGATGGCGGCGCGCGAGCCATTGCCGGACAGGACCTGCAGTTCAGCAGCTTCCTGGCCCGTCGCGGCCTGGGGGTGCGCACCGACCTGCTGCGTCCGGTCGCGCACTGGGTCAGCCCGAACTTTGCGCTGCGCCGCTTTGACACCTGGTACTTCAGTGCCGCCGTGCCCCAGGGCCAGAGCACCAGCCTGCTGCGGGCCAAGGGCCGGTGGGCCCAATGGTGCAATGCGCGGGAGGTCATCGCCCAGCGCCACGGAAGCTGGTTGGGGGACCTGGTGGACCAGCCCGACACCCGCGAGCTGCCGTTCAGCCAGATCACCTACCGGCCGTGGAAATGATCATGGAGCAGCTGGCCGAATCGAACGGGGCAATCGCCTACCTGGCAAGGCTGCGTTCCCTGCAGGCCCAGCACCCGAACCTGCTGGAGCGTGAGGAACGCTACCTGCTCGAAGTGGTCACCAGCGATGACGGGGACCTGGACGACTGGCGCTAGGCGCTGGATCCTGCCCCGACTAATTTCGGACAGCAAAAAGCCCCGGACTGCCGGTCTTCACACACGGTGGAGGCCGGCCGTCCGGGGCTTCGCAGTTTTAGCGCGAACGCTGGCGCAGGCGCTGGATGTCCAGAATCACGACGGCGCGTGCTTCCAGGCGCAGCCAGCCACGCTGCACGAACTCGGCCAGGGCCTTGTTCACGGTCTCACGCGAAGCGCCAACCAGCTGGGCCAGCTCTTCCTGGGTCAACTCGTGGGCGACCAGGATGCCGTCGGTGGCCGGGCGGCCGAAACGGTCAGCCAGGTCCAGCAGGGCCTTGGCAACGCGACCCGGAACGTCCGAGAAGACCAGGTCCGCCAGCGACTCGTTGGTGCGGCGCAGGCGGGCAGCCAGGGCCTGGAGCAGCTGGATGGAAACCTCGGGGGAGTTCAGGATCGCCTTGCGCAGGTTCTCGTGGCGCAGACCAGCCAGGCGGGTCTCGGAGACTGCGGTGGCGGTGGCGTTGCGCGGGTGGGGGTCGAATAGGGCCATTTCGCCGAAGAGTTCACCCGGGCCGAGCACTGCAATCAGGTTCTCGCGGCCGTCAGCCGAGGTGCGCCCCAGCTTGATCTTGCCGGAAACGATGAAGTACAGCTGGTCGCCCTGGTCGCCCTCACGGAACACTGATGCACCGCGAGAGAGGTCAACTTCGGTCAGCTCTTCGGTCAGGGTGGTGAAGACGTCATCACCCAAAGATGCGAATAGCGGCGCGCGGCGCAAAACCTCGATATCCATTAAATCTCCTGTCAACAGTAGTGAGCGCTAATTTCATTGTGCCGCATCCGGTAACAATGTGACAGTTTCCACACGTGGTTTTGCCAAGAAAATGCTATTAATCACGCCGAATACGGCTGAGGGAGCAAAAGAACTCGCAGAAATCCATCAGGTAAAAAGGGTACCTTGGAAAGGCCGAAGGATCATTAGAACGAAGTGGAGTTTCGTTGCTCGCAGCTTTCAACTGGCTGGACATTGCCATCTGCATCGTTCTCCTTTCTTTTTTCATTGCCGGGGTTCGGCGCGGCTTCATGCTCACCGTCGGGGACATGCTGGGGCTGGTGGCCGGCGGTATTGCCGCGTTCTTCGCCATCCCGCTGGTGTCCACCTGGGTGTCCAACCGTGGGGCCGGGTTGGCCTGATGGTTGGCGCGGCCGCGGTGCTGATCCTGCTGGGCCAGGCACTGGGTCGGGTGATTGCCACCGGCATCCGGCGGCGGCTGAACTTTGATGTGGTGCGGGTCTTTGACCGCCTCATGGGCGGCGCATTGTCGGTGCTGATCACCGCGACCGTCATCGGCGCGCTGGCCTTTTCCACCTCCTCAATGGGTATCCCGCGCCTGTCCACCGAGATCGCCCAGTCCTCGATGATCGCCACGATCCGCAACGCCACCCCGCAGTTCGTCACCTCGGCCATCTCCTCGGCGCGTTCAGCGGTCATGGCCCAAACCCTTCCAGCCATCATGGAACCCTTCGCCCCGGTCGTGGAGCCGGTGGAGGAGACCGGTTGGGCCCCCAGCCAGGCACAGCTGGATGTCGAGGATTCGGTGGCGAAGATCTCCGGCACCGCCGCCCAGTGCGGCGTGAACCTGACCGGTTCCGGCTTCGTGGTGGCCCCGGAAATGGTGATGACCAACGCCCACGTGGTGGCCGGGGTCAGCGCCGCGACCGTCGAGGTGCCGGACCAGGAGCTGCTGCGCGCCAAGGTGGTGTACTTTGACCCGGCCGCGGACATCGCGGTGCTCAACGTTCCCGGACTGCAGGCCGAGACGCTGCCGATGGCCGGCCAGGATCTGGTGCGCGGGGACGAGGCGGCCTTCATTGGCCACCCGGCCGGCGGTCCGCTGCAGATCCGTGGCGCGGTGGTCGCCTCCGAGGCGACCGTGACCATTGCCGATATCTACGAGCAGAAGACCGGGCCGCTGTCCGTCTACCAGCTCACCGCCGAAGTGTCCCAGGGCAACTCGGGCGGGCCGCTGGTCAACGAGGACGGGCAGGCCGTGGGCATGGTGTTCGCCAAGTCGCGCAGCGACGAGGAGGTCGGTTTCGCCCAGAGCCTGGACGAGCTGGAAGAGGCCATGGCCAAAGCGGCCGGCCGCACCAAGTCGATTAAGACCGGCGGCTGCCTGCAGGACTAACACCGCCGCACGCGGTGCCCCATCCGGTGCAGGCCCCGTGGGAGCGTCGCGGGGTCAGCGGCCGAGCAGGTGCGCGAGCTGCTCAACGGCCAGCCGGTAGCCGTTGATCCCGGCACCAATGATGATGGAGCTGGCCACCGGGGAAACATAGGAGTGGTGGCGGAACGCTTCACGCTGGTGCACGTTGGAGATGTGCACCTCGATCACCGGCAAATCCACCCCCGCCAGCGCATCCGCGATGGCCACCGAGGTGTGGGTGAACGCCCCCGGGTTGATTACGATCCCGGCTGCCTGCGTCCGGGCCTCGTGGATCGCATCGATCAGCACGCCCTCATGGTTGGACTGCACGGCCTTGACCTCCAGCTGGTGGGCCGCGGCCGTGTCGCGGGCCAGGGCCTCGACGTCGGCCAGCGTGTCATGGCCGTAGATGGCCGGCTCCCGGGTGCCCAACAGGTTCAGGTTCGGGCCGTTGACCAGCAGGATAGTGTTCTTCTCGGTTGCGCTCATGGAGCCAAATTTACTGCACCGGCGTCCCGCCCAGCCTGCGACGGCGTCAAAGAGCGGTCACCCGGCGTTAAAAAGCGCCCGGCCCGGAAAACCGGGAGGATGTCTCCTCCTGGCTTTCCGGGCCGGGCAGGTCACCGGCGCCAGGCGGCGCCGGACTCGGCTGCTACTTGCGCATTGACTGCGCGATCTGGGTCATCACCGTCGCATCGGAGAGCGTGGTGGCGTCTCCGACCTCACGGCCCTCGGCCACATCCTTGAGCAGGCGGCGCATGATCTTGCCCGAACGGGTCTTGGGCAGTTCCGGGACCACCAGCACGTGGCGCGGCTTGGCGATCGGGCCGATGTCCTTGCCCACGTGGTCACGCAGCGTGGCCACCACGTCCTGGCCCTCCTCCGGTTCGCGCTGCAGGATCACGAACGCGACCACGGCCTCCCCGGTGGTGTCATCCTTCGCGCCAACCACCGCAGCCTCGGCCACCAGCGGGTGGGCGACCAGCGAGGACTCGATTTCGGTGGTGGACAGGCGGTGGCCGGACACGTTCATCACGTCATCCACGCGGCCCAGCAGCCAGATGTCCCCGTCATCGTCCTTCTTGGCCCCATCCCCGGCGAAGTACATGTCCTGGAAGCGGGACCAGTAGGTGTCCTTGTAGCGCTGCATGTCGCCCCAGATGCCGCGCAGCATGGCCGGCCACGGATCACGAATGACCAGGAAGCCGCCCTGCCCGTTGCCGACGGACTTGCCTTCCTCATCGACCACGTCCACGCTGATGCCCGGCACCGCCACCTGGGCGGAACCCGGCTTGGTGGAGGTCACCCCGGGCAGCGGGGCGATCATGTGCGCGCCGGTCTCGGTCTGCCACCAGGTGTCCACGATCGGGGTGGGGTGTTCCTTCTTCTCCCCGTTCTTGCCGTTGTTTGATCCGATCACGTCCCGGTACCACATCCAGGCCTCGGGGTTGATCGGTTCGCCCACCGAACCGAGCACGCGCAGCGAGGACAGGTCGTAGCCGTCCGGGATTTCCCGGCCCCACTTCATGAAGGTGCGGATCGCCGTGGGGGCGGTGTACAGGATCGTGACCCCGTACTTTTCCACCAGTTCCCACCAGCGGCCCTGGTGCGGGGTGTCCGGGGTGCCCTCATACATCACCTGGGTGGCACCGTTGACCAGTGGGGCGTAGGTGACGTAGCTGTGCCCGGTCACCCAGCCGATGTCGGCGGTGCACCAGAACACGTCCGATTCGGGGTGCAGGTCAAAGGTGTCACGGTGGGTGACCGCTCCCTGGACCAGATAGCCGCCGGTGGTGTGCACAATGCCCTTGGGCTTGCCGGTGGTGCCGGAGGTGTACAGCACGAACAGCGGGTGCTCGGCGTCGTGCGCCTGGGCGGTGTGCTCGGTGCTGGCGGCGCCCACGACGTCATCCCACCACTTGTCCAGTTCGCCGAAGGCACGTCCTCGCCGTTGCGCTTGACCACCAGCACGTTCTGCACGGTGTGTCCCGGCGCGGCCAGG
>NZ_BAXF01000045.1:0-10981 GCF_001310435.1 Arthrobacter sp. JCM 19049
CGACGCGTGGGACTGGAGCTACTACTCGCAGGCCGTGCTGCGCGAAGCTACGCGCTGGATTCGGCCGCGCTGCGCCCCTACTTTGAGCTGGAGCGGGTGCTGCGCGACGGCGTGTTCGCCACCGCCACGAAGCTGTACGGCATCACGTTCGCCGAACGCACCGATTTGCCGGCCTATCACCCGGACCTGCGGGTGTGGGAGGTTTCCAACGCCGACGGCAGCGCGCTGGGACTGTTCACCGGGGACTTCTTCGCCCGGGAGACGAAGAAGGGCGGAGCGTGGATGACCTCGCTGCGCGATGCGGCCAGCGACCTGGACGAGCTGCCGGTGGTGACCAACACGCTGAACATCACCAAGCCGGCCGCCGGGCAGCCGGCCCTGCTGACCCTGGATGAGACCCGCACCCTCTTCCACGAGTTCGGCCACGCGCTGCACGGGCTGTTCTCCAACGGCAAGTACGCCTCGCTCTCAGGCACCTCGGTGCCCCGCGACTTCGTCGAATTCCCCTCCCAGGTCAACGAAATGTGGGTGCTGCACCCGGAGGTGATCAGCAACTACGCCCGGCACCACGAAACCGGGCAGCCGCTGCCGGCGGAGCTGACCGAGAAGATCCGCGCCGCCGAGCAGTGGGGCGAGGGCTTCGCCACCACCGAGTACCTGGCCGCCAGTGTCCTGGACTGGGCCTGGCACACCCTGCCGGCCGGCCAGCAGGTGGGCGACCCGCAGGAATTTGAGCGCCAGGCGCTCACCAACGCCGGGTTCGACCCGGATTTGATCCCGCCGCGCTACCGCACCGGGTACTTCCAGCACATTTTCGCCAACGGCTACTCCGCCGGGTACTACTCCTACATCTGGAGCGAGGTGCTCGATGCCGACACCGTGGAGTGGTTCACCGAAAATGGCGGGCTCATGCGCGAAAATGGGGAGAGGTTCCGCGCCGAGCTGCTCAGCCGGGGAAACACGCGCGAACCGCTTGAATCCTACGAAAACTTCCGTGGCCGCGCCGCGCGGGTTGAGCCGCTGCTGCGCCGTCGAGGCTTGGTGAACGCATAAATATGACGACAATTGCTTCCGCCCAGGACGCTCTGACCCACTGGCACCAGGCGTTGGCCGTTGCCACCGGGGGAAAGATCTTTACCACCCATGGCTGTTCATGGGTGTGGCAGCCGGTGCGCAAGCGCCTGTTGCTGCTCTTCCCCGAACACCCTGAACCGGCGGGCCTGCGTCCGGGATTGGCCGAGGGGCGCCGGCTTGGTGCCCGCCGTGTGGAGGCCTGGCTGAATTCCGGGGCCCCGTCCGAGCACCTGCTCGACGCCGGGTTCACCGACAACGCGCAGGTCTCCTGGCACGCCGGCTACCTGGCAATCCCCCACGAACAATGGAAGGGCAAGATCCGCCTGGGTCCGAACGTACCCGAGGCCAGCGGCGCCGACGCCAAGGAACTGGAGGTAACCAGCCTGTGGCGGAACCTGGAAACCGGGCTGAGCTCCGGGCACCCGGCGTTGCGCCGCATCGAACACGCGGTTGCGCGCACCGAGGAGAATGAGATCGTTGGCCGCGGTTTCGTCCAGCAGGGCCTGGAGGGCCAGCTGATGGTGCATTCGCTGGCGGTGGCGCCCAGCCACCAGCGCCAGGGGGTGGGCACCGCGCTGCTGCACGGGCTCTCCCGGTCGATGATCAACCCGCTGAACCCAATGGACGACACCGAACCGGTGGAGCTGCTGGCCGCCGCGACCCCGCGCAGCGCCGAGTTCTTCACCCACAACGGGTTGCGGCTGCTGGGCCGCGGTCGCCACCTGATCATGCGCAGCTGGTAACCAGCCTGGTTAGCCTGCCGCGGTGCCTGTGCCCCGCGGCAGGCCGAGACCCGCTATGCGGAACGGACCTCGTAGACGAGCCGCGCGAATGGGCCGGCCGGTTTCGCCTCCATGAGGCGCAACCGGTCGGCCTTGATGTTTCTGGGCAGCACCGGGGCGCCTGCGGCCAGCGCTGCCGGGGCAATGGTCAATGCGATCCGGTCCAGGCGCCGGCATCGAAAAATTGTCCGGCCAGCTCCCCGCCCCCAAGCACCCAGATGTCCCCGCCGTTCGCGGCGGCCCGGATCTGCTCCAGGTGCTCCTGCACCGGGCCATTGACCAGCCGCACATCGGCGCCCTCGGGAATTGGCAGCTGACGGCTGGTGAAGACGAAGGTCGGCTTCTGCCCGTAGAGCTGTTGCCAGCGTTCGGGGTTCTCCAGCAGTTCCTCCTGCTCCAGCATCCACAGGTAGGTGCTTGATCCCTCGACGTGGACTGCCGCATCCGACGGGAACAGTGAGGGGTCCGGCTCCTGGGCACCAGGCACCTCAAAAAGCCACTGCAGGGAATGATGACGGTCGGCGATATACCCGTTCAGGCTCATGGCCAGGTCGTAAATAATCGATGACATGTTCTCAGCGTAGACAGGCAGAGCGTTGACGGCCAACGGGGCCGAAGGAGCCGGCCGCGCGCGCCTGGAGGCATTAAATTGGGAGATCTTGAGCGGATTCTACTACTTTCGTAGTGGCTCGCGGCGTACACTTGGCCTACTACATCGCTTGCCGCCAAGGGAGGCGCGTCATGGCCCTGACAATGACATCCAGACCGGCCCTGCCGGAAGTTTCCGGGGTGGAGCACCAGTACTTGGATCTGCCTGACGGCCGAATGCATATCGCAAGCGCCGGGCACGGGCAGCCGGTACTGCTGCTCTCCGGGTTCGGACAGTCCTGGTGGGAATGGCGCGAGGTGATGCCGGCGCTGGCCGCGAACGGGTACCAGGCGATTGCGCCGGATCTGCGGGGCGAAGGCTGGAGTGAGCTGCCCACCAAGTCAATGAACCGCAGCCGGCGCGCCGAGGACATCCTGTTCCTGCTAGATCGGCTGGGACTGGACCCAGTCAGGCTGGTCAGCCACGACCTTGGGGCCATCAGCGCGTATCATCTGACCCTGGATCAGCCCGAACGCTTCCGCGCCCAGATTCTCTTCTCAGTTCCGCCGCCGCAAATGCGGTTCACCGCCGACCTGCTGCCGGGCATGCGGCATCTGTGGCACCAGGAAGTCCTGGCGATACCGGGTCTGGGGCCAGCCCTGCTGCGTGGAAACTACTTGCCGCGGTGGCTGTTCTCGCATTTCGTGGCCCAACCCCTGGCACCGGAAGTCGTTGAATTCTATGTCTCGCTGCTGCGTGATTCTGAATTCTCGCGGGGCAGCACTCCCCTCTGCCAGAGAATCGTGTTGCCCGAGCTGGCGCGGATTACCCGCGGGGCATACCGCCAGCGGCGCTTTGCCATGCCAACGCTCTTCGTGTTCGGCACCAAAGATGTCGGCTTCCCGCCGCACGTCGTCGACAAGCTCTTCGCGGATCCAAGCACGCTTGGTCGGGACGTACGTGTGGCGGCTGTTCCAAACGCCGGTCACTACGTGGTGGACGAGGCGCCCAACGCGACCATCAAACTCATCATGGACTTCTTCGGGGAACAGGCACCGTGAACCGTTGCCATGTAGGCGGTGGCGAGGCGTGACGGGTAAGAGGTTAGCTGTCCTTGTTGCGCTTTCGCCCCGTTACCGAAAATTGCCAGCTCGAAAAAACAATGGCGATCATCAGTCCGAGCTTGACAATAAGACCATTTTATAGACCCCACGGGTCCTGGAGCATGGGAGCTACCCGCCGGGTGATGAGCCGGCGGTCGCGGCCACCGCTGCCAAGCGCTCACGTCGCCGAACGCCGTCGAAGCTCGATCTGGGCGACGACACGTCAGAGACGCTCGCCGAGACGAAAGTCTCGGTCAAGCAGCTCCGAGACCAGAGACACCTCACTGTCGCCGATCCGGAAGAGTCGGTCCGTGCCCACTAGCGACGAGTACTGCACGCGTGCAGGGTCTACCACGTGGTCCCTGATGGACAGGAACTGCTCTTCACCGGGCGCAACACGGGCGACATCGTCGTCATGCTAGGTGTAAGTTTTGGGCACCGGGAACATCTGCGCCGACGAGGCGCTCTGGTTCGCCGAGGTGCAGGGCGAGACGCCGGCTTCCTCGCTGTCCGCGGCGAGGATCTCGGCGGTGATCGATGCGGCGCGGCAGGTGATGGCCAATGCGCTCGCGCAAGGAGGGGAATCCTTCGATTCGCTCTACGTCGATGTGGCCAGCAGCAGCGTGTACTCTGACTGGAGCCTGAGCGTGTATGGGCTCGCAGGGTAACCTTGAGCGCGTTGCGGGACGCCGATCGTGCGGGAGAAGTTCATGAACCGGACGAGCCACTTCTGCCTGGTCTGCCAGCGAAAACGCTAACTGAACAATCAAGCGAAGCACGTGAGGCGTGGCATTTCCTCGGCCGTGGGGATGCTCAACCTTTTGCGCATGATGGTGGCAGCCGGAGGCAAGCTGTATCCAGGCTCCTCGTACCGGTGTCTGCGTTCGCGATTGTTCCAGCGAACTTTGCCGTCCGCTGCCCCGACCGAGCGCCCATGGCAGGCGGGTGGGCGCATTTCCGGGGTGCTTCCTGGCAGACTTTGACTAGGGTCGCCGCGTAGGTGCGGCGCATGCGATGAGGGGAAGAGATGGCTCGACAGAAGGCCACAGCTCAGGCAACCACGCTGTACAGGCTGCGCAATACGCCCGAACTTGAAGAGGCGGTCAAGAAGAAGTACCGGGACGATTCGGCCTTCACACAGAAGCCGTGCACGATCAAGGACCGAGACGCGCTCCTCATCGTCGGAACAATTGGCGGCCAGGGGCCGGTAAAGTGGGCCTCCCGCGTGGAGCAGTTAACCGGCATTGTTGTGGACGAATCCAACGAAACCGCCGCCGGCGTGTTGCTGCTGCGCCTGGACGATCAGAAGAACGCGGCCACTTGGGCGCTGTGTTGGGGGATGGGCTGGTTACTCTTGGATCAGGGGCTGGTCGACGGAGCGTTCGGTCAGAGACTTGCCCTGCGGTCCGCCGATCCCGAACTCCTGAGTTCGTTGACTCGGTCCGTGCTCGATGAGCGCGCAAAGGTGGACCGGTCCTCCATTCCCGCTGGTTCGGGGCTTACTGGCTTCGGTATCGGCGGCTTCGGCGAACTGGTGACTCGGGTTGTTGGCAAGGCCGAGATCAAAGGCCTGACGATCGGGAAAGAGTTCCGTGTGCGAGGAGCCGATGCTGTTTCTGTGCCTCTTGGACTCACGCCGTCAGCTCTGCTGACAGATCTCCAAGTACTTAACGACCTTCTGGCGCAGAATCCCCCTTCCGAGTTGCAGGCTCTAGAACAACTTGTTCCGGTCAAGAAAGGAACAGATTTGCATCAGCGCTTGGAGACGCACCTTCTATCCGAACTTCAGAAAGACCTCCATACTTCCAAGATCACGGTGACCTGGCCACATGAACATCTGAATGAGAACAAGCCAGCGGAATCTTTCAGGGTCAAGCGCGGTGGTGACACGCAGCCGAGGGCCGATCTACCGACAGCTGAGGTCATCCTGGAGTTGATGAAGGGGCGTGACGTCGCATCGTTGGACAGGATCAAAATCCAACTATTCGGCGATGCCGAAGGCGAAGATGTGGTTAGCGGCGATATCCCGCTCCGCAAGTGGGTTGCGCTTGAGATAGAGGAGACCGGACGGAGGTACTTCCTGCATAGCGGGCAGTGGTTTGCAATGGATCTCGATTACGCCAACCAACTCGACCAACGTGTGAAGGAAATCTTTGCGAAGTCTTCAGGAGTGACGATGCCCGACTGGCATGCACCCGACGATGAGGAGGCCTACAACAAGAAGGCTGCTGAATCTCTGGATGCTGTTCGGATGGACCGGAAGCTTGTTCAGACGTCTCAGAACAAGCGGGGCTTTGAGCCGAGTGACCTGATCACAGAAACGGACGTCTACGTCCACGTCAAGTCGGCGACCTCGTCGGCACCGCTTAGTCATCTGTTCGCACAGGGAGGCAATTCTGCGCACGCGCTGCAGCACGACGGCGAGGCCCGAGCGAAACTGCGCGAACGGGTTAAGCAACGCGGCGGGAACCCCGAACTCATCGGGACTAGGCCTCGCAAGGTGATATACGCTATCCGTGCGAAGGAGATTGGCAGGACGGTAAGCCCGGACGACCTCTTTAGCTTCAGCAAGGTGTCGCTGGTTCGAGTATTCGATGAGTTGGAGGGCCGGGGTATCGAGGTACGAGTCGTCAGCATTGAGTATCTGCCGCGTGATTGGCCAATCGGAAGCAGAATGCAGGCTCGGGAGTTTTCCGGCGCACAGTTTGCTCTGACCGCTTGGTAACGATGGCTGTCCCTGGTGGGCGAACCTAAGGGCGTGCATGCCTCTGATTCTCTCCTGACTGCTCCCTTTCATGAAGTCTGTCTGTCCTATCACAAGCAAACCGGAGCGGCGGACGCGCTTGAATCTGATCCGGTCGGCGTCGCGCATCGCCTCAACCTGATATTGCTGCTTAGGCATGAATGGAGAAGACGAGAGCGTTGGACTCGTAGGAGAGCCGGTTCTGCTCCCCGATATGCACTTCTTGACGACAGCACGGACGAATACGCAGTTTAGACCACGGCATCAGTCCCAATCAGCTATGAAAAGCAGAGGCCCACGCCACCGAAAATCCGGTGACGTGGGCCCGAATTGCCTAGTATTTCAGGGTTTACCAGCCGCGCTCGGAGAGGCGGTGCGGTACCGGCACGTCGGCGACGTTGATGCCGACCATGGCCTCACCCAGGCCGCGGGAGATCTTGGCCAGTTCATCCGGGTTGTCGTAGAAGGTGGTGGCCTTCACGATGGCCTCGGCACGCTGGCCGGGTTGCCGGACTTGAAGATGCCCGAGCCGACGAACACGCCGTCCGCGCCCAGCTGCATCATCATGGCGGCGTCGGCCGGGGTGGCGATGCCACCGGCGGTGAACAGCACGACCGGCAGCTTGCCGGTGGTGGCCACCTCCTTGACCAAATCGTAGGGGGCCTGCAGCTCCTTGGCGGCCACGTACAGCTCGTCCTCCGGCAGCGCGCGCAGCTTGGCGATCTCGGTGCGGATCTTGCGCATGTGCCCGGTGGCGTTGGAGACATCGCCGGTGCCGGCCTCACCCTTGGAGCGGATCATGGCAGCGCCCTCGTTGATCCGGCGCAGCGCCTCCCCCAGGTTGGTGGCGCCGCAGACGAACGGCACGGTGAAGGGCCACTTGTCGATGTGGTTCTCGTAGTCGGCCGGGGACAGCACCTCGGACTCGTCGATGTAGTCAACACCCAGGGACTGCAGGATCTGCGCCTCGACGAAGTGGCCGATGCGGGCCTTGGCCATCACCGGGATCGAAACGGTTTCGATGATCCCGTCGATCATGTCCGGGTCGCTCATGCGTGAGACCCCGCCCTGGGCGCGGATGTCGGCCGGAACGCGTTCCAGTGCCATGACGGCCACGGCACCTGCGTCCTCGGCGATGCGGGCCTGCTCGGGGGTGACCACATCCATGATGACCCCGCCCTTGAGCATTTCGGCCATGCCGCGCTTCACGCGGTCCGAACCGGTCTGGGCCGACGGGGTCTGATCTGGGTTAGACATTCTGGCGTTTTCCTTTCCAACACTGAACGCACTTCTGGGCTACGCCAGTAATCGTAGGATGACGCGTAACATTTCCCTCCGGTGTTGCGTCACATTCGCCAACCGGTAGATTTATCTCCCGATTCGCCTGGGTGACGTAACAATTCACTCGCGAAAAAAAGCAGGTCAGATTTGCTTTGCCGCCTGGCGCGGGAACGAGCGCAGAAGCAAGTCCAGATCCCCTTCGCAGGTTCCGCGGGGCGTCGATCGTGCGCCGGGAACACCGCGGGCCCGGAACCGCCAACTGGTGTTTGGTGGCTCCGCCCGCGGGTACGCCTTCGCGTGTGAGGCGGTCTGCGCGGCGCGGTGCGTCTAGACCTGGTCCCAGGCGTTGGCGACCTCGCTGCGCACCTCGCCCAGGGTGGCGGAGATGGCCTTGGAGTTGGCGATGATCGGGAAGAAGTTCCCGTCCCCGCCCCAGCGCGGCACCACGTGCTGGTGCAGGTGCGCGCTGATGCCCGCTCCTCCGGCCAGGCCCTGGTTCATGCCCAGGTTGAAGCCCTTGGCGTTGGAGACCTGGCGCAGCACCCGCATCGAATGCTGGGTCAGGGCGCCCATTTCCGCGGTCTCCTCGGCGGTGATGTCATCGTAGTTCGGCACGTGGCGGTACGGGCAGATCAGCAGGTGCCCGGGGTTGTACGGGTAGAGGTTCAGCAGCACGAAGCAGCTCTGGCCGCGGTGCACGATCAGGGACTGCTCGTCGCTGCGGGTCGGGGCGGCGCAGAACGGGCAGTCGTCCTTGTCCTGGAACTGGTGCTGTCCGCCCTTGACGTAGGCCATCCGGTAGGGGGTCCACAGCCGCTGGAACGAATCCGGCACCCCGGCCAGCTCGAAATCGTCGGTGACCTTTTCATCGTCCGGATACTGCATCCCGTGGGACCCCTTCCCTCACCCGGCCGGCAGCGCTGCCCGGGCGGCAGGCACGGTGGCCTGCCAGCGCCCGGGCAACGTGGCCCGCACGGGTTGCGTGCGTGTTGAAACGGCGTGCTAGTTGTTGTTCTCGCGGTTGGCGATGGCGTTGACGATGCGGGAGACCGCCTCGTCGACGGACACCCCGTTGTCCTGGCTGCCGTCGCGGAAGCGGAAGGAGACCGCCCCGGCCTCGGCGTCCTCGCCGCCGGCGATGAGCACGAACGGGATCTTTTCCTTGGACGCGTTGCGGATCTTCTTCGGGAAGCGGTCCGAGGAGTCATCCAGTTCCACGCGCACGCCATGGGACTTCAGCTTGGCCACGACCTCGCCAGGTAGTCGTTGAACGCCTCGGCGACCGGGATCGCGCGTACCTGCACCGGCGCCAGCCAGGCCGGGAAGGCGCCGGCGTAGTGCTCGGTGAGCACGCCCAGGAAACGTTCGATGGAGCCGAACTTCGCGGCGTGGATCATCACCGGTTCCTGGCGCGAGCCGTCGGCGGCCTGGTACTCCAGCCCGAAGCGGGCCGGCTGGTTGAAGTCGTACTGCACGGTGCCCATCTGCCAGGTGCGTCCGATGGCGTCCTTGGCCTGGACCGAGATCTTCGGCCCGTAGTAGGCCGCGCCGCCCGGGTCCGGGACCAGCTCGACGCCGGTGGCGGTGGCGACCTTCTCCAGCACGGCGGTCGCCTCGGCCCACTGCTCGTCGGAGCCGATGAACTTGTCGCTGTCATCGCGGGTGGACAGCTCCAGGTAGAAGTCATCCATCCCGAAATCGCGCAGCAGCGAGAGCATGAAGTTCAGCAGGTGCTCGACCTCGGCCGGGGCCTGCTCCTTGGTGACGTAGGAGTGCGAGTCGTCCTGCGCGAAGCCGCGCACGCGGGTCAGCCCGTGCACCACGCCGGACTTCTCGTAGCGGTAGACGTGCCCGAACTCGAACAAACGCAGCGGCAGTTCGCGGTAGCTGCGTCCGCGGGAGCGGAAGATCAGGTTGTGCATCGGGCAGTTCATCGCCTTCAGGCGGTACTCCTGGCCCTGGCGGGTGATGTTGCCGTCCTCGTCGCGCTCCTCGTCGATCTGCAGCGGCGGGAACATGGTGTCGGCGTAGTACGGCAGGTGCCCGGAGGTGTGGAACAGCCCGTCCTTGGAGATGTGCGGGGTGCCCACGTACTGGAAGCCCTCTTCGATGTGGCGGTCGCGCACGTAGTCTTCCATCTCGCGCTTGATGATCCCGCCCTTGGGGTGGAAGACCGGCAGGCCCGAGCCCAGCTCATCGGGGAAGGAGAACAGGTCCAGTTCGGCGCCCAGCTTGCGGTGGTCGCGGCGCTCGGCCTCGGCCAGGCGCTCCTGGTAGGCCTTCAGGTCCTCCTTGGTGGGCCAGGCGGTGCCGTAGATGCGCTGCAGCTGCTTGTTCTTCTCGCTGCCCAGCCAGTAGGCGGCGGCCGAGCGGGTCAGCGCGAACGCGTTCTTGATCAGCTTGGTGTTCGGCAGGTGCGGGCCGCGGCACAGGTCCTTCCAGAGCGTTTCCCCGCTCTTGCGGTCCACGTTGTCGTAGATGGTGGTTTCCCCGGCGCCGACCTCCACCGAGACCCCTTCGCCGATGGTGTCATCGGCGTCGGCCTTGGCCAGCAGCTCGCACTTGTAGGGCTCGTCGGCCATTTCGGCCTTGGCCTCCGCGGGGGTGACCACGCGGCGTTCGAAGCGCTGGTTCTGGTTGACGATCTTGAGCATCATCTTTTCCAGCTGCTTCAGGTCCTCAGGGGTGAAGGGCTCCTCCACGTCGAAGTCGAAGTAGAACCCGTCGGTGATGTAGGGCCCGATGCCCAGCTTGGCGTCGGGGCGCAGCTGCTGCACGGCCTGGGCCATCACGTGGGCGGTGGAGTGGCGCAGCACCTCCAGGCCTTCGGGATCGGCGATGGTCACGCGGGTGACGGTGGCGCCTTCGTGCAGTTCGCGGGACAGGTCGCGCAGTTCGCCGTCGACGTGCATGACCACCACGTCTTTTTGGTCGGCGTAGTACTGGGCACCGGTCGTCCCCGCGTCCACCTGTACCTGCTCGCCGTCGATGGTGAGAGTCAGCTGCTCGCTCATGAGATCGGGTTCTACCTTTCGTAACGAAAATGGCTTCATAGCTTGCGGCATACCTTGGCCACAGCCAGCCACGACCCAGTTTAGTTCAGCCGGCCTGCGGCGTCCTGCTCACTTCGGGGTTTGTGGCGAATCGGGGCTTGATGTGACTTGTTCAACAGTTCATCGGCCGAGAGCAGGGCGGAGAAGTGCCACAGTTCGCGCGTCGGCTCGGGTTGGGCGTTGGGGATCCTGCCGGCCTTCAGATCCCGGCGGAAGGCCGGGATCAGCGCCTCGATGCGGCGCACCAACTCATCGGCCTCGTCGCGGGTGAGCATCAGGTTGCTGGTGCTCAGCGTCGCCTTGGCCTCGATGTCGCCGTCGGAGGCGTAGTGCTGCTGGGCGTGGGCCAGAGCGGC
>NZ_BAXF01000046.1:0-10716 GCF_001310435.1 Arthrobacter sp. JCM 19049
CCGCACCCGGTCACCGTCAGCTACCTGCAGGCGCTGCTGACCGGGGACTGGGACACGGTGGCCACCGCCGGGCCCAAGGCGCGCGACCAGGGCGCCAAGATCGTAGCCAACTACCTGCAGTGGCACCTGGAACGTGCCGTGAAGTCCCTACGCCATGTGGAGAGAACATGAAGAAGCTCGCCCGATCACCGGCCAGCGCGGCCCGGTCAGCCCTATGCGCACCCCCGGAACCCGCAGGTGCCCTCCATCCCGGCCGCCGTGCTGCCCCAGCACGTGGCGATCGTGATGGACGGCAACGGCCGGTGGGCGAACCAGCGCGGGCTGCCGCGCACCGAGGGACACCGGGCGGGGGAAGCCGCGCTGCTGGATGTGATGGCCGGGGCCGTGCAGCTGGGGATCAAGTACGTCTCGGTGTACGCGTTCTCCACCGAAAACTGGAAGCGCAGCCCCGAGGAAGTGCGCTTTTTGATGGGCTTTTCCCGCGACGTGCTGCGCCGCCAGCGCGACACCCTGAACTCCTGGGGTGTGCGCATCCGCTGGTCCGGGCGAGAACCGCGGCTGTGGAAGAGCGTGATCAACGAGCTGAAGGCCGCCGAGCAACTCACCGAAGACAACCTGGGCTGCCAGCTGACCATGTGCGTGAACTACGGGGGACGGGCCGAACTGGCCGACGCCATGACCCTGATGGCCCAGGACGTGCAGGCCGGACGGCTGAAGCCTCCGGGATCAGCGAGAAAACCATTGGCCGCTACCTGCACGCCCCGGAACTGCCGGATGTGGATCTGTTCATGCGCACCTCCGGGGAGCAGCGCACCAGCAACTTTTTGCTCTGGCAGTCGGCGTACGCCGAAATGGTGTTCCTGGACGAGCTGTGGCCGGATGTGGACCGCACCACCTTGTTCAAGGCCGTCGAACAGTACGCGCAACGCGACCGCCGCTACGGTGGCGCGGTGGACAAGCCCCAGCCCGAGGAGGCACCGGCCCACAGCTAAGCGCGTTCCGCCAGGGGAAAACTGGCGCGGCGCCGGCTAGCTTGCGCCCTGCAGCAGGTGCAGCCAGCGCCGGACCTTCGCATAGGACTCGGCGCGCGGCCCGGCGGATGAGGTGAACACGTCGTGCATCGCGTCGGTGATGATCGCATTGGTGACGAAGCTGCCCAGCTTCAGGCTGCGCTGGCGCACCAGGTTCACGTCCACCACCGAATCGGTGCGCTGCATCAGCGGATCGTAGCTGGCCCCGAAGTGCGACTGGGCACTGGTGAGCACCAGCACCGGCAGCTCCAGGTCCAGCCCCTTGGCCACCTTCGCGTGCGCCTCGAGCACCGTGCGCATCCAGCCCACGGTGGGACGGAACGCGTGCCGTGGACGCCACAGCGGGTGGATGTCCCATTCCCCGTGCCCGTCCTGCGAGAGCGAGAGCCAGTAGTGGTCCAGTTCGGGCAGGTGCAGGGTGCGCGTGGGGGAGCGCCGGGCCATCGCCTCCATCAGCCCTGGGCCGGTATCCGCAGGAACTGGGTGCCCTGGAATTCCAGCCACGGGGCATTGAGCACCAGCCCGGACAGCCTGGCGGTGGACTGCTGGGCCCAGAGCTGATGATCAGCCGCCCAGGGAATGGCCCTGCACCAGCAGCGGCAGCCCCGGGTGCTCGGCCGTGAGCAGATCCGCGGCCGCATCCAGCTCCTGGTGATATTCGGCTAGGTGCTCCACATAGCCGGGACGCTGGTGCTCGCTGCGCAGGCTGCGCCCATAGCGGCGCAGGTCCAGTGCGTAGAAACGGTAGCCGGCGGCCCGCCAGAATTCGGCCAGCTCGCGGTTGTAGAAGTAGTCGCTCCAGCCATGCACGCTGAGCAGGATGCCGCGCTCTTCCGGATTGCCCGGGGGCGGCTGCTTCGGCACATAGCGGACCAAAGTGCCCAACACCGGGCCCTCCCCATCCACGCCAAGGTCCAAGGTGGTGTGCTCAAAGTCCTCGCCCAACGGGTCGGCGGCCCAACCGCCGGGATCCGTGCTGGTCAAGAAATCCGGCCACTGGCTTGATGGAATACCGTGCAGACCGCTCATGGCACCAGCCTAGCCGGTAAAGAATTTGGCAAGCGCACTGGCCAGCGGCGAAAATTGAAACCATGCGCATTTACCCCCTGGTTTTCAAGCACGTCTTCACCAAGATGGATCCGGAGAAGGCCCACCACTTCGCCTTTGACGCCATCAAGCTGGCGCAGCGTGTCGGATTGAGCAAGCTGACCCGCAAGTTCTTTGCTCCCGACCCGAAGCTGCGCCGCACGGTGATGGGTATCGACTTCCCTTCGCCCTTTGGCCTGGCCGCCGGCTTCGACAAGGGCGCCACCGGCATCCTGGCGCTGAGCGACATCGGGTTCGGGCACGTGGAGATCGGCACCGTCACCGGTCAGGCCCAGCCGGGCAATCCGACCCCGCGGCTCTTTCGCCTGGTGGAGGACCGCGCGGTGATCAACCGGATGGGATTCAACAACGAGGGCGCCGAGGTCGTCGCCGCCCGGGTGGCCACCGCCCGGCAGCAGCTGAAGGCCGATTACCGCCGGCACCGTCCGGTCGTTGGCGTGAACATCGGCAAGACCAAGCTGGTCGAACTGGAGGACGCGGTCGGCGACTATCTGGAATCCACCCGCCAGCTGGCGAACCACGCCGACTACCTGGTGGTGAACGTCTCCAGCCCGAACACCCCGGGGCTGCGTTTGCTGCAGAGCGTGGATTCCTGCGTCCGCTGCTGGAGCAGGTGGGGGCCAAGCCGATGCGGTGGCCGGCCGGCACGTGCCGTTGCTGGTGAAGATCGCCCCGGACCTCAGCGACGAGGACGTGGCCGATGTGGCACGCCTGGCCATTGAACTGGAACTGGACGGCATCATTGCCACGAACACCACCATCGGTCGCGAGGGGCTGGCCAGTGACTCGGCGCGCGTCGAGGACATTGGGGCCGGGGGACTGTCCGGTGCCCCGCTGAAGGAACGCTCCCTGCAGGTGCTGCGCCAGCTGCGCGAACTGGTGCCCGCCGAAATGGCGATTATCTCCGTGGGTGGGGTGAGCGATGCGAAGGACGTCAAGCAGCGTCTGGATGCCGGAGCGGACCTGGTGCAGGGATACACGGCGTTCCTGTATGAAGACCGTTCTGGGCCCGGAACATCAACCGGGAACTGGCGCAGATGCTCTAGGAGTTCTCACCAGCTCGCCGTACCCAGATACAGCCAGCCGAGTTGAAGATGACGGCGGGTGCCAGCGGGCACCCGCCTTTTCTTGTGCCCGGATACCGCCTAGGCGTCTGAGACCGGTTCTCGGTAGTCCTCTGGGGAGCAGCGGTACCGAGCTCAGGCCTTGCACAAAGCTACAGATTGTATCGAACGATACAAATCTGTGGCTTTGTGCATAAAACACGTGTTCACGGGGCAGTCCTAGGCCGGAGGCACAAGGTAGGCATGTTCCTCGCCCCGAAGCCAAAAAACAAGGAGGGTTCCACTAGGAACCCTCCTTGTTTTAATGTCTGAGTGCTTGGATCAGCTCAGCTTCGCACCGCGCTTGACCTGCGGCTTGGGCAGGCGCAGCTTGCGGAACTGCATGCCGCGCATGAAGGCGTAGAGTCGGACACCGCGCTCGAGCTTGCCAAAGCGCTTGACCAGCTCGCGCTTGAGCAGCCATCCGGTGAGGATTCCTTCGATGATCACCACACCCAACACGATGTACAGGCCGAACTGCACGTAGACCTGCAGCGTCAGGTTCTGGCTGAACACCAGGGAGGCGACCAGGAACAGCAGGATGATGAACATCATGAACTCGCTGAACATCCAGCGCGAGTCGATGAAGTCGCGGGCAAAACGCTTCTGCGGACCTTGTCACGCGGCATCAGATAGCGCTCATCACCGGTTTCATTGGCGATACGCAGTCGCTGCTGAGCCTCGATGCGGCGCTTGCGCTCCATCTCCTTGGCCTGCTTGCGGTCATTGGGCACCAGCGGACGCTGGTGGCGTGCCTGCTGCTGGCTGCGCTTCGGGGTCGGGCCGCTCTTGCGGCCATCGGGCGAGGCCAGCGTCTCTGGGGCCTGCTCTTGCGGGGGCTGAGGTTCTTCCTTCTTACGTCCAAACACCCGCCCATCCTATCGGTTCCGCGGCTGTGACGTGACATTGGCCGGACTTGATCGGTTGTTAGGCTTGGAAGCATGACTAGTAACACTTCGGCCGCAGCGGCCGCCCACGGGGTGGACATCGCCGGCCTGCGCGAGCACGTCGAGGCCAACTTCGAGAAGATCCTCACCGAACTGACCGAGCTGGTGGCAATCCCCGGCATCGCCTGGGAATCCTTCGACCCGGCAAACCTGGAGCAAAGCGCCCAGGCCGTGGCCGCACTGGTGGAGGCCATCGGGGTGGACAGCGTGGAGATCCTGCGCGAACCCACCGATGAGGGAACCATGGGCAGCCCGGCGGTGGTGGCCCGCCGCACAGCCAAACCCGGCAAGCCCACCATCCTGCTCTACGCCCACCACGACGTACAGCCTCCCGGAGACCCAGCGGACTGGAACACCCCGGCCTTTGAGGCCACCCGTGTCGGGGACCGGCTCTTTGGCCGTGGCGCCGCGGATGACAAGGCCGGCATCATGGTGCACGTTGCCGCGCTGCGCGCCGTGCTGGACCAGGTCGCCGACTTCGGCGTCGGGGTGACCTTCTTCTTCGAGGGTGAGGAAGAGGCCGGCTCCCCGTCGTTCCGCAACTTCCTGGAGGCGCACCAGGACAAGCTGGCAGCCGACGTGATCATCGTGGCCGATTCCTCGAACTGGGCCGTGGGCACCCCGGCGCTGACCTCCTCGCTGCGCGGCATGGCCGCCGCCGAGATCGAGGTCCGGTCCATGACGCACGCCGTGCACTCGGGCATGTTCGGTGGGCCGGTGCTCGACGCCCCGTTGCTGGCCGCCAAGCTGATCTCCACGTTGCACGATGAGAACGGGGCCGTTGCCGTACCCGGGCTCGTCTCCAACGACCATGCCGACGTGGACTACTCCGAGGAGCAGTTCCGCGCCGATTCGGGCCTGCTGGACTCCATGTCCCTGGCCGGAACCGGCAAGATCACCGACCGGCTGTGGAATAAACCCGCGCTGAGCGTCATTGGAATGGATATGCCCAGCGTTGACCATTCCTCCAATACCCTGATCCCGCGCACGCGGTTCAAGGTGTCGATGCGACTGGCACCCGGGCAGGACTCGGCAGCGGCACTGAAGGCGCTGGAGGAGCACATCCTGGCCCAGGACGTGCGCGGAGCCGAAGTCACCTTCACCGCCACCGAGGCGGGCAGCGCCTACCAGGCGGACCTGCATGCGGCGGCGAACGAAAAGGCGCAGTGGGCCCTGGCCCAAGCCTGGGGGACCGAACCGGTGAGCATGGGTTTGGGCGGATCCATCCCATTCATCGCCGACCTGCTTGAGGTCTTCCCACAAGCTCAGATCCTTGTGACCGGCGTGGAGGATCCGGACTCGCGGGCCCACTCGGCCAACGAGTCGCTGCACCTGGGCGACTTCAAGAACGCGATCGTCGCCGAGGCACTGCTGCTGGCCCGGCTGGACAGCGAAGGCTGTAGGCCCCGTCCGGCTATGAATCGGCTCATAGTGTGAAACAAACATGGGTGCGAATTCCCAGATGAGTCGTACGATAGAAACTAGAGGAGAGGTGCACATCTTCACCCCACGAACCGGGGCAGGGCGCACCACTGCAGTATGGGAGGAGAAACATGACTGCACCAGCAAATGATGTCAAGGGCGACGCCACCGAGTTGCCGACCCACGAGGTGAACCTCAGCGACGTGGCCGCCGAAAAGGTGCGCTCACTTCTGGACCAGGAAGGCCGCGACGACCTGCGTCTGCGCATCGCCGTGCAGCCCGGGGGCTGCTCGGGCCTGATCTACCAGCTGTACTTCGATGAGCGCATGCTCGACGGGGACCACGTGCGCGAGTTCGACGGCGTGGAAGTGATCGTCGACAAGATGAGTGTCCCATATCTCAATGGCGCCTCCATCGACTTCGAGGACACCATCTCCAAGCAGGGCTTCACCATCGACAACCCGTCGGCTGGCGGATCCTGTGCCTGCGGGGACTCTTTCCACTAAATCAGCGGGAACTAACACCTCTGTTCAAACGTTTAAGAAACTTTCGTTGGAACAGAGGTGTTTTTCTGCATTCAGGGGCTTGAGAGGGTAAGCTCTACATTAAGTAGTAAAACTATGTTTCGCTTCGTGGGCCAGCTCACGGGACAGACTCGTAAACGCGGGATGACCTACGAAGACCACACATTCTGCACCAACAAAGAGGAAGGGCCGTCTGTGAGTTCGCAAGACCGAACCGGCAGTCGCGGATCTGCCAAAGCCAAAGTCATGGCTTTGGTAGGTACTGGCGCACTGCTGTTGACGGGATGTTCAGCGGAGGTAAAGCGCGGTTGGCTCCCGAACGTGGAGCGTGACACCACCAACACACCGGGATGATTCAGGATCTATGGGTTAACTCGTGGATCGCTGTGACCGTGATCGGTGTTTTGACCTGGGGCTTGATGCTCTGGTGTGTCGTGGCCTACCGCCGCCGTAAGTCCGATACTGGCTACCCGCGTCAGATCAGCTACAACCTGCCAATCGAGATTTTCTACACCGCCATTCCGCTGGTTCTGGTGTTGGTCTTCTTTAGCTTCAACAACAACGTTGAAAAGGCAATCAACACCAAGGTCGATTCCGAAGTTGTCGTCGACGTCCGCGCCAAGCAGTGGGCCTGGGACTTCAACTACTCGTACGACGGCCAGGAGAAGTACTTCGCTGGCAAGCAGGCTCACCTGAACGAGGACGGCTCGGCCGGCGCCCAGGAGACCCTGCCGACCCTGTACCTGCCGGTCAACAAGACTGTCACCCTGGAACTGAACAGCCGCGACGTCATCCACTCGTTCTGGGTGCCGGCGTTCGTGCAGAAGCTGGACATGATTCCGGGCCGCACCAACTACATGTACCTCACCCCGCAGGTTGAGGGCACCTTCGACGGTAAGTGCGCCGAGCTTTGCGGCGAGTACCACTCCGAGATGCTGTTCAACGTCAAGGTCGTCAGCGAGGCCGAGTTCAAGGCCCAGATGGCGAAGCTGGAAGACGGACACCTCGGCGAGGAATATGACCGTCAGCCGAACAAGGTTAACTCCGTGGTCGTCGAGCACGAAGGACAAGGGGAAGGAGAGTAACCGGTCATGACAACTTTTGAATACGCGACCGATGATGTGAAGAGCATCAACTCGGCCGTCGTCCCGAGGTCAAAGGGACGCATCTTCGTTGACTACATCACCAGCACGGACCACAAGAAGATTGGGTACATGTACCTCATTTCTTCGTTTGTGTTCTTCTGCATCGGCGGTGTGATGGCACTGCTGATCCGTGCCGAGCTCTTTGAGCCGGGCATGCAGATCGTGCAGACCAAGGAACAGTACAACCAGCTGTTCACCATGCACGGCACCGTGATGCTGCTGATGTTCGCCACCCCGCTGTTTGCGGGCTTCGCGAACGTGATGATGCCCCTGCAGATCGGTTCGCCCGACGTGGCGTTCCCTCGCCTGAACGCCCTGGCGTTCTGGTTCTTCTCGCTGGGTTCGACCATTGCCCTGGCCGGCTACCTGACTCCTCAGGGCGCCGCGAGCTTCGGTTGGTTCGCTTACGCACCGCTGTCCAACACCACGTTCTCTCCGGGCGTCGGTGGTGACCTGTGGGTCTTCGGTCTGGCACTGTCGGGCTTCGGCACCATCCTGGGTGCAGTGAACTTCATTACCACCATCATCTGCCTGCGCGCACCTGGCATGACCATGTGGCGCATGTCGATCTTCACCTGGAACACCCTGATCACCTCGATCCTGATCCTGATGGCCTTCCCGCCGCTGGCAGCTGCGCTGTTCGCACTGGGTGCCGACCGTCGTCTGGGTGCACACATCTTTGATCCGGATAACGGGGGAGCGGTGCTCTGGCAGCACCTGTTCTGGTTCTTCGGTCACCCCGAGGTGTACATCATCGCGCTGCCGTTCTTCGGCATCGTTTCGGAGATCTTCCCGGTCTTCAGCCGCAAGCCGATCTTCGGCTACAAGGGCCTGGTCTTCGCGACCATCGCCATTGCCGCCCTCTCGGTTTCGGTGTGGGCTCACCACATGTACGTGACCGGTGCCGTCATGCTTCCGTTCTTCGGCTTCATGACCATGCTGATCGCGGTTCCGACCGGCGTGAAGTTCTTCAACTGGATCGGCACCATGTGGCGCGGTTCGATCACCTTCGAAACCCCGATGCTGTGGAGCATCGGCTTCCTGGTGACCTTCCTGTTCGGTGGTCTGACCGGTATTATCCTCTCGGCTCCGGCTCTGGACTTCCACGTGTCTGACACCTACTTCGTGGTGGCACACTTCCACTACGTGGTCTTCGGTACCGTTGTGTTCGCCATGTTCGCCGGCTTCTACTTCTGGTGGCCGAAGTGGACCGGGCACATGCTCAACGAGCGCCTGGGCAAGATCCACTTCTGGTTGCTGTTCATCGGCTTCCACGGCACCTTCCTGATCCAGCACTGGCTGGGCGTCATCGGCATGCCGCGTCGCTACGCCGACTACATGCCGGAAGACGGGTTCACCATGATGAACCAGGTTTCCACCGTGTTCTCCTTCGTCCTTGGCATCTCGATGATCCCGTTCTTCTGGAACGTTTGGATCACCCACCGTCAGGCCAAGAAGGTCACCGTTGATGATCCGTGGGGCTTCGGCGCATCGCTGGAATGGGCAACTTCCTGCCCGCCGCCGCGTCACAATTTCCACTCGATCCCGCGGATCCGCTCTGAGCGTCCGGCCCTGGACCTGCACCACCCGGAACTGAACGGACGTGCTACTCCGGAAAACCCGGTCGCGAAGATCTTCGGCCCGGCTGACCAGAAGGACAAGTAAGAATGAAAATTGAATCCTGGCTCTTCATGGGCGGAATCTTCTTCTTCACTCCGGTAGCCATCGTTTACGGCTACATGGTCAACTGGGAAGAATGGGTCGGCATGCTGGCCCTGCTGATGCTCGCCGCCATGTCCGGCATGGTCGGCTGGTACCTGAAGATGACCGCCAAGAACGTCGGCATCCGTCCCGAGGACCGTGTTGACGGCGAGATCCACGAGAACGCAGGCGACATCGGCCTGTTCGCACCGTGGAGCTGGTGGCCGCTGGTTCTGGCCTCGGCAGCTGGTATCAGCTTCCTGGGTCTGGCCGTTGGCTGGTGGGTCTTCTACATCGGTGCTGGCCTGGCCATCATCGGCGTGGTCGGCTGGGTCAACGAATTCAGCCGTGGCAAGCACGCTCACTAAGTAAACTGAGAAAGGGCGACGAGTTTTCGAACTCGTCGTCCTTTCTCATTTAACCCAGCCGTAGCCGGGCGTTGTCGCCAGGCCTCCGGGATGGCGTTTAATGGGAGAAGACCCAGTGGAAGGAGCTGGCCATGCGCTACGCGCCGCAGCCGGCCGTCACGGCCCGCCTCGACCCAGAATCGAGCGAGAGCAAGTACCGGCAGATCCGACGCATCCTCAAGACCCACGCCCGGGAGTCGTGCGAGCCGGGCTTCAAGCTGCCGCCGGAACGTGAACTGGCCGAGCACTTTGGGTGGCGCGCAAAACCATCCGTCAGGCCATCGACGCGCTGGTGGACGAACAGGTGCTCAAACGCGTCGTCGGGATCGGCACGTTCGTGGTTCCGGAGAAAATGGACCTTCGGGTCCGTCTGCACTCCTACAGCGAGGACATGATGCGCCGCGGTATGGTCCCGGACGCGCACGTGCTGAAGTTCGACGAAATCAAGGCGTCCGCCCACCTGGCCAGCCAGCTGATGGTCGACGAGGGGACACCCGTGGTGCGCTTCAAGCGTCTGCTGCTGGCGGACGGGACCCCCATGAGCCTGGACGAGAACTACATGCCGGCCGACCTGGTCCCCGGTTTCGTCGACGGGCAGCCACCCTCGAAGCTCTACCAAACACTGCATGAGCGCTACGGCATCCTCTTGGAGTGGGGCGAGGATCAGGTCGAGAGCACGGCCGCCAGCCCCGCACAGGCCCAACTGCTGGCCGTGGAAGACGGGTTTCCGCTGCTGCAGGTCACCCGCTACGCTACATCGGCGAACGCCTGGCCGACTACTCGGTCTCGCTATACCGTTCGGACCGCTACAAGCTCTTCGTGCCACTGCAGCGCTTGGGGACCCGCACGCCGCGTTATTCCACCTCCTTCTAGATATTCGCCCTCCCGGCCGGGGTGCAAGCGCCTCCAAGCCCCTGGCGGGGGTCTCGGGGATCCGCCGTGTACATCTCGTTGCCGCAGCTGATAATCTCAGCACCATGGCACGCCTGCTGCTGCTCTCGAGCATTTTTCTGCAACCGAGCGCCCTGCTGCCCCTGGCCGAACAGCTGACGGGCCGAGGACATCAAGTGGAGGTTCAGGGCGCTGATCCCGGCGAAGGGGCCAAAGAGGCGCTTGAACAGTACTCAGCGGCGTTGGATGCGCTCCGACGCAAGGTTGGGGCGGATCCCGTGGTCATGATCGCCCACTCCAACGCGGGTGCCTATCTACCCTCCCTGCTGGACCGTTTTCCTGGAACCCCAGCCATCTTCCTGGATGCCATTTTGCCGCCGTTTGACGGCCGCAGCCTGGCGCTGGTGCCCGCGACACTGGGAGAGCCCCTGCGGGCAG
>NZ_BAXF01000047.1:0-10684 GCF_001310435.1 Arthrobacter sp. JCM 19049
CCGCGGCCCTGGAAGCGGCGCTCGCCGTCAGCCGGGCCGAAGCCGGTGAACAATACGGAGAACACCACGTCGACCAGGTGCGCCTGGCGATCATCGGCATGGGCAAGTGCGGGGCCCGGGAACTGAACTACATCTCCGACGTGGACGTGATCTACGTGCACCAGGGAATGGGGGAACTGTCAGAACAGCAGGCCACCGAGATCGCCACCACCCTGGCCAGCGGCACCGCGCGCACCATCATGCTGCCCGGCGGGGAACCGCCGCTGTGGGAGGTGGATGCCAACCTGCGCCCCGAAGGCAAGGAGGGGGCACTGACCCGCACCCTGGCCTCCCATGAGGCCTACTACCAGCGCTGGGCGCATTCCTGGGAGTTCCAGGCGCTGCTCAAGGCCCGGGCCATTGCCGGGGACCGGGAACTGGGCGAACGCTACGAGCGGATGGTCTCCCCGATGGTCTGGTCCAGCTCCGAACGCGACGGGTTCGTGGAATCGGTGCAGAAGATGCGCCGCCGGGTCAGCGCCAACATCGCCAAGGACGAGGTCGAGTGGCAGATCAAGCTAGGCCCCGGGGGGCTGCGGGATGTGGAGTTCACCGTCCAGCTGCTGCAGCTGGTGCACGGACGGGTGGAACAGGCGCTGCAGGTGCCCACCACCACCCTGGCCATCCAGGCGCTGAGCGAACTGGGGTTCATTGGACGCACCGACGCGATGAACTTCGATGAGCCTACCGCTTCCTGCGGCTGCTGGAACACCGCATCCAGCTCTCCCAGCTGCGCCGCACGCATCTGATGCCGCGCACCGAACACGCCCAACGGGTGCTGGCCCGGGCCATCCGCAGCGCCGGGGACACCCGGTTGACCAGTGCCGCGCAGCTGATGCGGCGCTGGAATGAAACCAAGCGGCTGGTGCGCTCCTTGCACGAACTGATTTTCTACCGCCCACTGCTGGTCACCAGCTCGAACCTGACCACCGAAGAGGTGCGGCTGACCCCGGCCAGCGCCCAGGCGCGGCTGCGCGCCCTGGGGTATCTGGACCCGAAGGCGGCCATGCGCCACATTGAGGCGTTGACCAGTGGCGTCTCCCGTTCGGCGGCGCTGCAGCGCCAGCTGCTGCCGGTGCTGCTGGGCTGGTTTGCCGAGGGTGTGGACCCGGACGCCGGGCTGTTGGGCTTTCGGCGGCTGAGCGAATCGCTGGGCAAGACCCACTGGTTCCTGGGGATGCTGCGTGACACCAACGCCGCCGCCGAACGACTAAGCGCACTGCTGTCCAACACCCGTTTTCTGACCGACCTGCTGGCCGTGGAATCCACCGCCGCGGCCTGGTTGGGCAATGACAGCGCCCTGCAGCCGCTGGACCGCACCGCCCTGGAGCAGCAAAGCGATGCTATTATCCGGCGCAACCGCCAGCCGGACACCGCGATCCGCCAGGTGCGGGTGGCCCGGCGCAAGGAATTCCTGCGCGTCGCCCTGGCCGACGCGGCCGGGCTGATGAACGTCTCCAAGGTTGGCCACGCGCTCTCGGACATCGACGCGGTCGCCGTGGAGGCCATTTTGCGGGTGCTGCGCGCCGCGGATGTTGCCGAGCACGGGGAGCACAGTGACCTGGTGGTCATCGCCATGGGTCGGCAGGGCGGGCAGGAGATCGGCTACGGCTCCGACGCGGACGTCATGTTTGTCCAGCGCCCGGTGCCCGGGGCGGATGGCCAGCAGGCCCAGGAACAGGCGCTGCGCATCGTCACCGCGCTGATCGCCGCGGTCTCCCGGCCGCTCAAGCCGGCCATCCCGGCGGAGGTGCGCCTGGTGATCGACGCGGACCTGCGCCCGGAAGGAAAGACCGGAGCCTGGTGCGCAGCCTGGACTCCTACGCCGAATACTATGCACGCTGGGCCGATGTGTGGGAACGCCAGGCACTGCTGCGCGCCGGCCGATGGCCGGGGACCGGCAATTGGGTGAGGACTTCATCGCGCTGATCAACCGGTCCGCTACGGCGGGGGACTGGATGGAGGCGGAGGTCAAGGAGATCCGCAAGATCAAGGCCAGGGTGGAGGCCGAACGCCTGCCGCGCGGCGCCGACCCGGCGCGGCACCTGAAGCTGGGCCGCGGTTCACTTTCGGACGTGGAATGGCTGGTCCAGTTCTTCCAGCTGCAGTACGCCTGCGAACACGAGCAGCTGCGCACCACCACGACCCGCGCCGCGCTCAAGGCCTTGGCGGAGCTGAAGTACCTGTCCAAATCGGAGGTCAAGACGCTGGACATGGCATGGACCTGGCCACCAAGGTGCGCAGCGCCGAAATCATCACCTCCGGGCGCTCCAGCGACGTGCTGCCGCGCTCGGCCCGGGACATGGAGGCGGTGGGACGCTGGTGCGGCTACGAACCGAACCAGGGCTACCAGCTGGAGGACGACTACCTGAAGGCCACCCGGCGGGCGAGGGCAATCTTTGAAAAGCGCTTCTACGGTTTCGAGGACTAGGGGCGGTTAACCCTGCGCGCGGGTGAGCCGGCCAGTGGTGTCCGGCCATTGCACCACGGCCCGGGCCCCGGCCACCAGGGCCTTGGCACGCAGGGCATCGGCAAGCACGATCCCGTTACCGCCCACCTCCAGGATCGCCAGGTCGCCCTCCAGCCCCGGTGGGGCATCGCGCAGCCGCCAGTTGGCTGCCAATTCGGCGATGCCGCGTTCCAGCAGCAGCTCTTCACCGGCGTGGAAGTCACACGCCGGACCCACGGCGTGGCCGAGAACGCTGCGCGGCTGGACGGTGTCGAAGTCCTCGGTCACCGGTTCCAGATAGCCGACGACCTCGCGGTCCTCACGGGTGACCGGCATCCACTGGGTGCTATCCATGCGCCTCACCTTAGCAGGCAGGCACGTTACGACGGCGGGCTACGGGTGCACCAAAAACCGCAGGCATCGCGCGGGCAAGGGCCTGGCGATGCCTGCGGTAAATTTTACGCTCGTCCCACCGCGATCCGAGGGGCGGATGACGGCGTCTTGGGCTAGCAGCCGTAGTAGAGCTCGAACTCGTACGGGTTCGGGCGCAGCGAGAGCGGACGGATCTCATTCTCGCGCTTGTACTCGATCCAGGTGCGGATCAGGTCCTCGGTGAACACTCCGCCTTCGAGCAGGTACTCGTAGTCCTCCTCCAGGGCCAGCAGTGCCTCCTCCAGGGTCTCCGGGGCGCGCTGGATGTCCTTGGCTTCCTCCGGGGGCAGCTCGTAGAGGTCCTTGTCGATCGGCTCGGCCGGCTCGATGCGGTTCTTGATGCCGTCCAGACCCGCCATCAGCTGGGCCGCGAACGCCAGGTACGGGTTCGAGGAGGCATCCGGGGCGCGGAACTCGATGCGCTTGGCCTTCGGGTTCGACCCGGTGACCGGGATGCGGATACCGGCCGAGCGGTTGCCCTGCGAGTAGACCATGTTCACCGGTGCCTCGTAGCCCTTGACCAGGCGGCGGTAGGAGTTCACGGTCGGGTTGGTGAAGGCCAGCACCGAGGACGCGTGCTTCAGCAGTCCGCCAATGTACCAGCGGGCGGTGTCGGACAGGCCCGCGTAGCCCTTCTCGTCGTAGAACAACGGGTCCCCATTGGACCACAGCGACTGGTGCACGTGCATGCCCGAACCGTTGTCCCCGAAGACCGGCTTGGGCATGAAGGTGGCGGACTTGCCCCAGCGTCGGCCACGTTCTTCACCACGTACTTGAACAGCATCAGCTCATCGGCCGAGTGCACCATGGTGTTGAACTTGTAGTTGATTTCCGCCTGGCCAGCGGCACCCACCTCGTGGTGGCTGCGCTCGACTTCCAGCCCGACATTATCCAGCTCAACGCAGATCGCGTCGCGCAGGTCGGCCTGCTTGTCGGTGGGGGAGACCGGGAAGTAGCCGCCTTGAACGGGGTCTTGTAGCCCTGGTTGCCGCCTTCTTCCTTGCGGCCGGTGTTCCAGGGGGCCTCGTCCGAATCGATCTGGTAGAACGCGCCCTGCGGGCTGGATTCGTAGCGGACGTCTTCAAAGATGAAGAACTCGGCTTCCGGGGCGAAGAACGCGGTGTCGGCGATGCCCGTCGATTCCAGGTAGGCCTCGGCGCGCTCGGCCACGCCGCGCGGATCGCGGTGGTAGGGCTCACCGGTGCGCGGGTTGATGATGGAGAAGTTGAATGCCAGGGTCTTTTCGATCCGGAACGGATCGAGGAAGCCGGTCTTCACATCCGGGATCAGCTGCATGTCCGAATCGGAGATGCCGGCGAAGCGCGAATCGAGGACGCGTCAAAGAGCTGGCCGTTGACAAAGAAGTCGGCGTCCACTGACTTGGCAGGAACGTTGAAGTGCTGCTGCACACCCGGTAGGTCGGTAAAGCGAATATCGACGAACTTGACGTCCTCCTCGGCGATGTACGCCAAAGCTTCTTCTGGACTGGAAAACATGTGCAGGTTACTCCCTGTTGTCTATTGAAACGGTAAACAAGTCGGTCAAATCATGATCGCTTGCCCTTGCCTACTCCTCTACAATACCGAGGATCCGTTTCCCAGTGGTGTCTCTATTGTTTCTTGTGCGTTACAAAGCAGGGTTTTTCGCTTCTTTTACAGTGCCCGCCCTGTGCCGCCGGGCACACTCAATGGTTCGCACAGTGAACCCCGATAAACTGGGGGAGTGGAACGAAAAGACTTGGGTTCCTGGCTGGAAGGACCCCCTCAGCTCAACACCCAGCAATGGCCCGGACAGCGACTGGGACGGCCCGAGCGGGGGCCCGGTTCAATTGCCCGCTTCCCCCGGCGTGTCGGGGCGATCATCATCGACTGGGCGCTGGCAATGCTGGTGAGCTGGTGGCTGTTTGATTCCGCCGCCTTGGCCACCCTGCTGCTCTTCTGCCTGGGCCAGATCATCACCGTTGGATTCACCGGCCACTCGATCGGCCATCGGGCGCTGGGCATGCAGGTCCAGTCCATGGACGGCACCGCGATCAAGCCGCTGACCGGTCTGGTGCGCTCGGTGCTGCTGTGTCTGGTCATTCCCGCTCTGATTGCGGACGCCGACCAGCGGGGCCTGCACGACCGCGCCGGAGGCAGCGTTCTGGTGAGCATCCGCTAAGCCTGCCCGATCCACGCGGCAAAGACCCGGCCGGTCAGGAAAGCACTGGGGTTAAATGAAAGCGAGCCGTGCACCCACCAGGGTGCACGGCTCGCTTTCATTCGGTGGTTTACCGCCCGCGCATGGCGCGACGGCTCGGACGCACCTTGTTCGGGTCAATCCCCTTCGGAATCGGCAGACGATTCGCGCTCAGGGTGGTCAGGCGCTTATCCACTGCACTGACCTCAAGCTTCGACAAGGTCTTGGGAAGCTTCTTCATCTTCTTGCTGACCTCAGGCAACGGGGTCTGGTTCTCGCCGCTGCCGGCATTGATCACGGTGATCGGAACGTTGGGCAGCACACGGCCGATGCGCTTGCGCTCGGAGCTGACCAGCTCGCGAACACGGCCGTTCGGGCCCTCGGTGACCAGCACGACTCCGGCGCGGCCCACACCCAGGAACACCAGGTCCTGGTGGCGGTTGGCGGCTACCGGCTCCTGCTTCAGGATCCAGCCGCGGCGCAATACGCTCATCGCGGCGCCGGCAGCACCCGGGCGTCCCTCCAACTGCGTAAACGCGGCCTTCTCGGCGCGACGGGAGAGGACAAACATGGCCGCCAACAAGCCCAACGGGATCGAGATCAGCAGCATCGTGATCCAGTTGTTCAGCAGGATGCCGATCAGCAGACCCACCGCAACAACACCCAGGCCAGCCAGCAACATCCACCACACGACCATCGGGTCATTGCGGCGAGTCATCTGGAACACCTGGCCCATTTGCTTCAGGCGACCGGGCTCTTTATTCGGCTTATCGGCTTTTGGTTTGCGCGAGAACAGGCCACGCTTGGGCTGCGGGTCTGTGTTGGATGCGACATTGTCGGAGTTTTTGGCCATAGTGACTCAATTCTACCCGAGTCCACTGCCCGCGTTCCATCCGGGAACGGCAAAGTCCCGACCACACAGTGGTGATCGGGACCTTGCTCGGGTTACAGGGCGCCTCGTGGGGCAGTAACGCTAGTTGGTGACCAGGGAGGCTGCTTCCTGGCGGGTGTTGCCCGAGGACTCAATGTGCGCCAGCGCTTCGGGGATCTCGCGGCCCTTCTTGCGCATTGCCCCGGCCCACAGGCGTCCGGCGCGGTAGGAGGAACGCACCAGCGGGCCGGACATGACCCCCAGGAACCCGAGCTCCTCCGCTTCCTGCTGCAGCTCAAGGAATTCCTGGGGCTTGACCCAGCGGTCCACCGGCAGGTGCGTTCGGTGGGGCGCAGGTACTGGGTGATGGTCAGCAGGTCGCAGCCGGCCTCATGCAGGTCCGCCATGGCCTCGGAAATTTCCTCACGGGTCTCGCCCATGCCCAGGATCAGATTGGACTTGGTGATCAGCCGCGCTTGTGACCGTGCGTGATGACGTCCATGGACCGTTCATAGCGGAAGGCCGGGCGGATGCGCTTGAAGATGCGCGGCACGGTTTCCACGTTGTGGGCGTAGACCTCCGGGGCCGAATCGCAGATCGCGTCCAGGTTCTCCGGTTTGCCGGAGAAGTCGGGAATCAGCAGCTCGACGCCGGTGTTCTCGTTGAACTGGTGAATGCGGCGCACGGTTTCCGCGTACAGCCACACGCCCTCATCCTCCAGGTCATCACGGGCCACGCCGGTGACGGTGGCGTAGCGCAGATCCATCTTCTTCACGCTCATGGCCACCTTGAACGGCTCCGAGCGGTCCAGCGCCGAGGGCTTGCCCGTGTCAATCTGGCAGAAATCGCAGCGACGGGTGCATTCCGACCCGCCAATGAGGAAGGAAGCCTCGCGGTCCTCCCAGCATTCGAAGATGTTGGGGCAGCCAGCCTCTTCGCAAACCGTGTGCAGTCCTTCGGACTTGACCAGGTTCTTCAGACCGACGTACTCCGGTCCGATGTTCAGTTTGGCCTTGATCCACTCCGGCTTGCGTTCCACCGGAACCTTGGAGTTGCGTTGCTCGACGCGCAGCATTCGACGGCCTTCAGGGGCGACACTCATGTGTATTGCTCTTTCTGAGGAAGTAGGAAGGTCTTAAGCGACGGGAAGGGAGGTGACAACCTGGGGCGTGAGCAGACGATCCAGCTCTTCTTGCACCCGGTCGGCGACGTCTACGGGATTCAAGGTGCGTCCCAGCTCCTGGGAGATCGAGGTGACCCCGGCATCGGTAATGCCGCAGGCAATGATCTGCTCGTAGGTTCCAGGGAGTTGGAGCAGTTCAGGGCGAAACCGTGCATGGTCACCCCATGGTTGATGCGAATGCCGATGGCGGCAATCTTGCGGTCCTGCTGCACGCCGTCACCCGGAACCCAGACTCCGGAGCGTCCCTTGATCTGGACGGTTCGGATGCCCAGTTCGGCCAGGACGTTCATCAAGGCTTCTTCAAGGTTTCCACATACAGGCGGATGGCGTTGATCTTCTTGAGCTTGACGATCGGATACCCGATCAGCTGCCCCGGTCCATGCCACGTCAGCTGTCCACCGCGGTCAACCTCAACCACGGGGGTGCCGTCCTGCGGCAACTGCTCATCTTCGGTACGGCGTCCAGCGGTGTAGACCGCCTCGTGTTCCAGCAGAAGGATTCTGGGGGCTTCTTCGTCGGCAGCCACGGCGTCGTGGAGACGTATTTGGTAGTCCCAGGCTTCCCTGTAGGGAACCAGCGATTCGCCTAGACCGAGTCGTTCGAATTCGATCGTCATGAGTTTCAGCCTACGCCTAATGCGTAAAGGGCTCGAGTTGGTAACGAAACAACGAATGTGGATAACTTAAACGCGTAATACAAGTTTGCTTTACAACTGAGTCATGGAATATGAACTCAGCCCGTTCGCGTGGCCCGAATGCGAAGCTACGTCACCCTCAGGTCGTTGGACGATGCCCAAGATTCGCGGGTGTGGCTCGTCCAGCGCGAAGCCGACCAATGCTTCCTGGTCATGAAGCTGGCCTCCCAGACTGAAACGCTGGCCACGATCCGGCAGGGGACCGACGGGCCCAACGATCAGCACACCATCAAGCTTCATGACACGGTGATGACCAACCGGGGGCCGGCGCTGCTGGTGGAATACTGTCCCGGGGGCAGCTTGGGCCAAATGGTCGCTGCCCGCGGCCCACTGCCGCTGGGGAGGTGATTACCGCATTGGCTCCGGTCGCCAGTCGGTCGCGCGCCTGCACTCCCAGGGGCTGGCGCACGGGGACGTGTCCCCGAACAACATCCTGCTCTCCGCCGAGGGGATGCCCAAGCTTTGTGACTTCCAAGAAGTGAACCTGCTGGACGAAAATAATCACAGGGCTGGCACCCCAGGTTCATCGCGCCGGAAGCAGGGGACTCACCGGCAACAGCGCCCGATGCGGTGGCTAACGGCGAGGCGCGGGATGTCTACGCGCTCGGGGCCTGTCTGTGGTACCTGCTCAGCGCCAAGGTCCCCGACCCTCCGGCGCTGCGTGCGCCGGTGACGCTGGTGTTTGAGGATCTGCCGGAAACCGTGCTGGACCTGCTGCTGGATGCGCTGCATCCAGAACCGACCGCGCGTCCCAGTGCCGACCAATTCGCCCGCAGCCTGTACGCCAGCGGGCAGGCCGAACCACTGAACTGGACTGAATCGGTTCCCGCCCAGGCATCACACCTGATGGCGACCATTCATCCGCCAGCACCCCGCGGCCGACGCCGGGCCATGCGTTCGCGGCCGGAGCGTCGGCAACGATTGGTTCCGGAACGGCCCGAAGTCACCCAGGAACAAGCCCGACGCTTCGAGGACCGGCACGCCCTGAAACCCACGCCCGGTGGTCGACGGCTGATCGCCGCGGCATTGCTCGGTTTGTTCATGGTCGTCATTGCTGGGCTGGGGGTGAATCACTGGCAGTCGCAAACCGATGCCAACGCCGCCAACGGCGAGCAGGCACCAGTGGATGCTTCCCGAACCTGCTCCATTCAGTCCGATGCCCAGTTGCCGCCCTGCGCTCAGTCACCGGACGCCGTCGGGGCAGCCTTGTTGAAACTGACCCACGCGCGGGACCGGGCATTCAACTCGGGCGACTATCAGGCGCTCTCCAAGCTCTATGTGCCGGAAGCTAAACAACTGGGTGAAGATGCCCGGGTCCTGCAGGAATTGAAGGATATGGACCTGGGTGTCACCGGGATGCGAACCCGACTGAGCGGGATCGAAGTCGTGGCGCGAAGCTTCCCGGACACCGTGGTCCTGGAGGCGCATAGTGTGCTTGACCCGTACGCCTATCGAAGCCTGTCGAGCGAAGAAGATGTTCACCGGGCCCAGCAGGCCCGGGCCGAGCGAGTCCGCTTCGAACTGCGCCAACATACCGGGCAGTGGCTCATCTCGCGGATTCTTGCCCGGGAGACGACAAATGGGACCGCCGCGAACGGCGATCCCATGAGCGGGTATGAAACCGGGCCTGTCGAGGACTAGTTCCAGAGGGTGGCGATCAGGATGTTCACCAGGGCCAGGCCGCCGGTGGCATGCGCGATGCCAGTGGAAACCTCCTCGCCGGCCTTGACCTTCTTGCGGCCCAGGAACGCGGTCACCACGATGGCGATGGAGATGACCAGCTTGATGCCGATCTTCATGTGGTTGACGGTGCCGTCTTGCATTTCAATGACGCCGACCAGGGCCAGGCCGGTGATCAACTGGGTCAGTGCGCCAATCCACTGCCACAGGTTGACGGTAGGGGTCTTGAAGTTGGCCAGCCAGCCGCCGAAGATGGCCGCAGCCCCCAGGATATGGAGCATTACCAGAACGTTAAACAGGAAAGTCATGCTTCAAGAATAGTCTGCTTCGACAAATTGTAGAAATGCCGAAGGCCCGCTGGAACACGCGGTGCCGCGTGTCAGCGGGCCTTCGGCAAGCCGGGCTGATCAGGCCTAGAGCCAAGATCACCTTCGAATGCGCCACCCTCCAGGCGGGCCTTGACGGTCTGCAGGAAGCGACCGGCGTCGGCGCCGTCCACCAGGCGGTGATCGTAGGTCAGGCACAGGTACATCATGTGGCGCACGGCAATCGAGTCGTTGCCTTCGGCGTCGGTGATGACCATCGGGCGCTTGACGATCGCGCCGGTGCCCAGGATGGCAACCTGCGGCTGGTTGATGATCGGGGTGTCGAACAGCGCGCCGACCGAACCGATGTTGGTGATGGAGAAGGTTCCACCGGCCAGCTCATCGGGACCGATCTTGTTGCTGCGGGTGCGCTCGGCGACATCGGCGATCTTCGAGGCCAGGCCGGCCAGGTTCAGGTCACCGGCGTTGGCCACGACCGGAACCAGCAGGCCGCGATCGGTGTCCACCGCGAATGCCAGGTGCTCGGCATTGTGGTAGGTGATCTGCTGGCTCTGCTCGTCGTACTCGGCATTCAGCGTCGGGTGCTGCTTCAGGCCCTCGGCGACGGCCTTGGCGATGAACGGCAGGTAGGTCAGGTTCACGCCGTTGGTGGCCTTGAACCCGGCCTTGGCTTGGCACGCAGGTTGACCACGCGGGTCATGTCGATCTCGTGGACCTGGGTCAGCTGGGTGGAGACATCCAGCGACTCGCGCATGCGGCGGGCAATGACCTGGCGGATGCGCGGAGCCTTGACGGTGGTGCCACGCAGCGAGGAGGCCTCGACGGCCGGAGC
>NZ_BAXF01000048.1:0-10555 GCF_001310435.1 Arthrobacter sp. JCM 19049
GCCGGGACTCGGGACCGCCGCGGTGAGCCTGTGCGGCGGCGGTGGGCAGGGCGAGGCCCTGCTGCTGCACCACGCCTAACCTGCCCTCCCCCGGGCAGCCTTCCCCGTCACGGAAAGCGAGTGCGCTGTTGACCGAATCCCCTGAAGCCCCGAATGAGGCGCTCACCCGCATCAGCCTGGACGCGAGCCGGCGGAACATCCCCATTGAGATTGTTCCGCGGGCCGCGGCCTCCTCGCTGCGTGAGGCGGCCGCGAATCTGGGCATCGCCGAACACCGTCTGCTCAAGACCCTGGTGCTCAAGCGCAGCAACGGTACGTACCTCTTCGCCCTGATCCCCGGTGGCAGGAGCCTGAGCTGGCCCAAACTGCGCTCGGTGTTGGGGGTCAACAAGCTCTCCCTGCCCCACGGGGACACCGCGTTCGAGGTGACCGGCTATCGTCCCGGGACGATCACGCCCTTTGGCGCGTTGACCCCGTTGCCGCTGGTCATTGACGCCACGGTATTCCAGGGCGAGCAGCAGGCCATGGTGGCCCTGGGCAGCGGGGACCGGCTGCACGCCGTGCTGGTGGCGGCCCAGGACCTGGTCAGTGGATTTGACGCGACAGTGGCAGATATTTCCGTTCCGGAATGACCGGGCTCGGCTTGCGCGCGGCGAGGCTGCGCACCCACTGCACCGCCTGGGTCGCCCGCAGGGTGAATTCGTTGCGCAGCCACAGCCCTGCCGGCTTCTCCACGTACCGGGCCACAACATAGGCCAGCGCCAGCATCAGCGCGACGGTTCCGACCAGCAGCACGTATTTGTTGAGGACCGCGCTCAGGTGCGCGATGATCCACCAGCCCACAGCTCGTGGAACAGGTACAGCGGGTAGGTGAGCATTCCGGCGGTGACCATCCAGCGGGCGTGGATCCTCTGTAGCGGGGTCAGCGTGCAGGCCAGCAATAGGGCAATGCACAGCAGCACCAGCAGTGAGAAGTGCCAGGCGGGGATCTGAACCCCCGACAGATAGACCGAGTCCTGTGCTCCCTTCAGGCCCGTGAAGTAGCAGGCGAGCAGGGTGTTGAAGCCGACCAGCAGCCAGCGCGCCGGAGTTTGCCGGTCCCGGTACATCAGGTAGACCACCATGCCCAGGCTGAACAGCGGCGCATACTGCCCCATTACCCATTCCTGGGCCTTGTCCGCCTCGGCCAGGTGCAGCGCCACGCCCAGCAGCGGCCAGGCGAAGCTCAACGCCAGGATAGCCCGGTTCTTGGCCAGTCCGAAGGCCAGCAGCACGGCCAGGATCGCGTAGAAGCGCAGTTCAACCCAGAGCGTCCAGTACACCCCGTCCAGGTCCCTGACGCCCATTCCGCTTTGTGCCATGGTCAGGTTGGGAACAATATCGCCTTCGGTGCGTCCGTCCTTCAGCTCCGGCCAGACCCGGAAGGTGAGCAGGGCGGCGGCGATGACGGCCAGCCAGTACGCCGGGTAGAGCCGGCCCAGGCGGGAGGCCAGGAATTGGATCAATCCCTTGCCTGGATGGACATCAGGATCACGAAGCCGGAGATCAGGAAGAACAGTTGGACGCCAATGCTGCCGTAGATGGTGAATTTGCCCAGCACCGGCCAGGCGTCGACGGCTTCGGCGCCCCAATAGCCGTGTCCCCACGCGGTGTAGTGGTAAAGCACGACCACCAGCGCGGCAGCGATACGAAGGGCGTCCAGCAGACCGAGCCGCGGGGCCGGTCGTATTGCGTTGGGCTGTTCATTCTTCGGCACATTAAACACCGTAAGCGACGAATATGAATAGCTCCTGTTAATAGAATCGTTATAGTCCGATAACGATTTTTCTCGTTTAACGGCCCGAGGCGTGGACGATTGCTCGTCCGCGGGCCGGGGAGTAAGGCTGCGAGTGACCGCTGAAGCTTACTTGAGGGTGACGGTAGCGCCAGCGCCTTCCAGTGCTTCCTTGGCCTTCTCGGCGGCGTCCTTATCGGCGCCTTCCAGAATCGGCTTCGGAGCGCCGTCAACGAGCTCCTTGGCTTCCTTCAGACCCAGCGAGGTCAGAGCGCGAACTTCCTTGATGACTGCGATCTTCTTGTCGCCAGCCGACTCCAGGATCACGTCGAACTCGGTCTGCTCTTCAGCAGCAGCTTCGCCAGCGCCGCCGGCCGGACCGGCAACGGCAACAGCAGCGGCGGTGACCTCGAAGGTCTCCTCGAACTGCTTCACGAACTCGGACAGTTCGATGATGGTCATTTCCTTGAATGCGTCGAGCAGCTCGTCGGTGGTGAGCTTCGCCATGGTGGCGTCCTTTCGGTTATGGATCCAGATCTGGGAACCGTAATGATTTGGGGTTACGTTGCGAGAGAATCGCGTCAGCTTAGGCTTCTGCCGGAGCTTCCTCGGCAGCTTCGCCACCGTTCTCTTCGAGCTTGATACGCAGTGCGTCCACGATGCGTGCAGCGGCCGAGGCCGGGGCCTGCAGAACGCCTGCAACGCGGGCGAGCTGGTGCTCGCGGGACTCCAGTGCAGCCAAAGCGGCAATGCCTGCTTCGTCCAGGGCGGAGCCTCGAAGAAACCGGACTTGATGATCAGCTGCTGGTTGCTCTTGGCGAACTCCGTGAGGCTCTTGGCGGCGGCAACAGCATCGCCCTTAATGAAGGCGATGGCGGTTGGACCGGTCAGCTGGCCTTCGAACGCGTCGATGCCAGCTTCCTTTGCTGCGATTTCAGTCAAGGTGTTCTTTACAACCGCGTACTTGGTCTCCTGACCAAGCGAACGGCGCAGTTCCTTGAGCTGTGCAACGGTAAGCCCACGGTATTCGGTCAGGACAGCCGCGCTGGATTCCTTGAACTCGGCAGCGATCGACTGGATCGCGGCGTTCTTGGTCTGCGTTGCCATAACACTCCTTCCGGGGTTCAGTTCGGTACCGTTTCATAACCGGCGGAGCGCATAAAAAACGCCCCGCGCAGGAGCACAGGGCAGCTCAACTCACATAAGCAGTTGAGACAATCTATGTAACCTGCGTTGGCAGTCCTTGCGGACACTTCGGAGCGGTTCTCCAGTGGAAAATGCTCAACCGACGGTCTTCGGTTCTTCCATCCTAGTTTGAGCGCACCCCATACTCCAAATCCCGGAGGTCGTCTTGGCCTATGATCTGAACCACGGCCGGGTCCAGCCCTACTCCCCCGCCAGCGGCTCACGTGTGGCAGTTTGCAAGACTTCCCGGTCTCACCTGGACGGTCCTCGGTCGACGCTGCGGCCAGCCTGCGCTTCACCGCGTCCGGCTCAACTGGCGGTTAAAAGGACAAGGCCCATTGCCAGCACTTGGGGGACGCTGACAACAGGCTCTTGTCGACACGAAGCTTGGGGAAACTTCGGTGTCCAGTGATTGCATAGTCTTGGGGGTCCCATGCAATCACCGCCGATTCACATCGGTGTCTTCACAGTATCACCACCAACCCGTCTACATGCAACTCGGGGTTCAGGTCATCTCACGAGCCGATCACGCTGTCCCAGCAAGCACTTTTCCTCCCTTTGAACCAACAGTTTGCATTAATTTGGCGAACCTGGAAATAGCAAACCGGCGTTCATTTCAGGCATAAAGCCCGAGATTGTGCGGCACAACGCCCCGGCGAGAGCGTGGAGCGCAATCCAACTCACAGGAGACTTCCAAAAACTCCCAGAAAACCTCAAGGTCGGTATGTCCGATGGAGCCCGCCCGCGGGGTTCGAAGGGCAGCTGGTCGAGTCAGGAATTTCGCCCAGAGCCAACTCCCCTGCGTGATAATTCTTTCAAAAGCTCATGTCGCAGCAAGATGGCAAGGAACTGGAGCGCGTGCCCAGGCCCCCGGCCCTGCGTTCCTGCCGCTGCCGGCTTGGCTCAGGGACGGCAAAAGCCTCGGCCCCGGACCGCCACCATCAGGTGGCAGGCCGGGGCCGAGGCTTCAGTGGAACTGGGTGACTAGGGCTCACGCGGGTCACGTTCGGGTCCAGGGCGATGCCCGGGCCGAAGGTGGTGGCGATGGTGGCCTTGGAGATGTAGCGGCCCTTGGAAGCCGAAGGCTTCAGGCGCAGGATCTCTTCCAGAGCGGCTGCGTAGTTCTCGGTCAGCTGCTTGGCATCGAAGGATGCCTTGCCGATGATGAAGTGCAGGTTCGAGTGCTTGTCGACACGGAAGTCGATCTTGCCGCCCTTGATGTCGGTGACAGCCTTGGCCACGTCCATGGTCACGGTGCCGGTCTTCGGGTTCGGCATCAGGTTACGCGGGCCCAGGATCTTACCCAGGCGGCCAACCTTGCCCATCAGGTCCGGGGTTGCCACGGCGGCGTCGAAGTCGGTCCAGCCGCCCTGGATCTTTTCGATCAGGTCGTCGGAGCCGACGAAGTCGGCGCCGGCGGCGCGGGCAGCTTCTGCCTTGTCGCCGTTGGCGAAGACAACCACGCGGGCGGTCTTACCGGTGCCGTGCGGCAGGTTCACGGTGCCGCGAACCATCTGGTCGGCCTTGCGGGGGTCAACGCCCAGGCGGAAGGCGACCTCAACGGTCGAGTTGGTCTTCTCGCCGGCGATCTCCTTGGCCAGGGCGATAGCCTCGGCTGGCTCGTAGAACTTGTCAGCCTGAATCTTGGCCGCGGCGGCCAAGTATGCTTTGCTGCGCTTTGCCATCTGCGTTTTCTCCTTATGCAGTCGTGGTCTTGAGGACCGCGCTCGGTCCTGCCACTGGCGGGGCCTGCCAGGCAGGTCCCCTGTTGAAATGTTGGTGGTTGCAGCCGTTGCGGGCTGCAGGGTGAGGGTCTTAGCCCTCGACGGTGATGCCCATGGAGCGGGCGGTGCCGGCGATGATCTTCGAAGCGGCTTCCAGATCGTTCGCGTTCAGGTCAGCCATCTTGGTGTTGGCGATTTCCTCAACCTGGGCCTGGGTCAGCTTCGCAACCTTGGTGGTGTGCGGGGTGGCCGAACCCTTGCCAACGCCTGCAGCCTTCTTGATCAGCTCGGCAGCCGGCGGGGTCTTGGTGATGAAGGTGAACGAACGGTCTTCGTACACGGTGATTTCAACCGGAACAACGTTACCGCGCTGCGACTCGGTGGCAGCGTTGTAAGCCTTGCAGAATTCCATGATGTTGACGCCGTGCTGACCAAGGGCAGGACCGATCGGAGGAGCCGGGTTAGCGGCGCCTGCCTGGATCTGCAGCTTGATAAGTCCGGTGACCTTTTTCTTTGGGGCCATGTCGGGTCCTTCTACTCTTGCGTTTCCCGCGGCACAGGAGCGTGACACGGGCTGATGGCCGCCGTGGCGCGGCGGCCGAACGTGCCCGGCTCACGCAAAGCAAACGTGAGGGGCACGAAGACTCAATACTACTGGATCTTGGTGACCTGGTTGAAGTTCAGGGTCACCGGGGTCTCGCGCTCGAAGATCGAGACCAGCACCACCAGCTGCGCGGCCTCCAGCTTGATCTCGGAGATCGTGGCCGGCATGGTTTCGAACGGTCCGTCGTTGACGATCACCGATTCGCCAACCTCGAAATCCACCTTGACCTCGGTGATCGGTGCGCGGCCCGGCTTCGAGGCGGAGGGCTGCTCGGTCGGATCCACCACGGTGTGCTCCAGCATGGAGAACACTTCATCCAGGGTCAGCGGGTTCGGGTCGTGGGCGTTGCCCACGAAGCCGGTCACGCCCGGGGTGTGTCGAACAACACCATGAGGCGTCGGTCAGTTCCATGCGAACCAGCACGTAGCCGGGGATGCGCACGCGGCGCACGATCTTGCGCTGGGTGTTCTTGACCTCGACGACCTCTTCCATCGGGACCTGGATCTCATAGATGAAGTCATCCATGTCCTGGGTCTGGATGCGGGTCTCCAGGTTCAGCTTCACGCGGTTCTCATAACCGGCGTAGGTGTGGATCACGAACCAGTCGCCGGGCTGGCGGCGCAGCTTGGCGCGGAACTCTTCCTTCAGCGCCTCAACGCTGACGGCTTGCTCGTCCTCTTCGGCAACGGCTTCGGCCACTGCCTCACTGGCGTCCTCGTCGGCCTCGGCAACCAGGGCCGGGTCATCGGCGGTGTCCGCGGCGATGTCATCGAGCTGTACGGGCTGGGAGGCTTCGTCGAGGGTTTCCTCTTCGTCCAGGGCGCCCTCGGCGTCCACGGTGCCTTCAACATCCACGGTGCCGTCGGTGTCGGAAGTGCCGTCGGCGAAAATGACATCTTCGGCATTGCCGGTCTGCTCGTCATTGGTCGCGACGAACTCGGCTTCTACCTCGTTGTTATTCTGCGGTTCGAGTTCCTGGTCGGACACTGCAGCTCCTGCTTTCTTCTACTGATGTACACCTGGGGCCCTGACGCGCCGCATGGCGGCTCGCGCAGGAAATTCTACTGCTCTGGCCTGTTTGTGAACAGGAGGGTGGACCCTGCCCCGAAGACAAAGTCCAGGGCCGTCACGATGAGCATCACGATGACAACGAAGGCGATGACAACCAGGGTGTAGTTGATCAATTCGCTACGGGTCGGAGTCACGACTTTTTTCAGTTCCGAGATGACCTGCCGGATGAACAGGGCGATGCGGCCGAAAAATCCGCGACGGGATTTCTTGTCATTTCCCGGATGGGAGACAGCTGATTCGCTCACCGTGTTCCTCGTTTCAATAAAATAGGCCAGTTGAAACAATCACGGTGTGTCGCAGCCTGGCCGACCACAACACACCGTGACGTGAGATTCGCTGTGCGATTTTTTCGTTAATCGCTACTGCGCAGGGCAGACAGGACTCGAACCTGCAACCTGCGGTTTTGGAGACCGCTGCGCTACCAATTGCGCCACTACCCTTCGAGTTTTCACTCTGGTGACATCAACTATATCTGAACGTGTCAGAGCAGCTGATCACCGCCGGCGCCTTCGCACCGAGAAATAACTCTACGCAATGATCAGATGATTGTCGAACTGACAGGGAGCAGTGTGCCCTACACCGCATTCGGGGCGTCCGGTGGGCCACCCGGCGCGTCATCTTGCCCGGCCGAGCATGAATCCGGCCCTGCCTTGGCCTTAAGCTAGAGGTACGTACTCATCTTCTCAGACGTCAGGATGCCCCCAGATATGTCTAGAATCTCCCGCCGCATTGGCGCCATCTCCGAATCCGCAACCCTGGCGGTGGACGCCAAGGCCAAGGCGCTGAAGGCCGCCGGCCGTCCGGTGATCGGGTTTGGTGCCGGCGAGCCGGATTTCCCGACCCCCGACTACATTGTCCAGGCCGCCGTGCAGGCCGCCCAGGACCCGCGCAACCACCGCTACTCCCCGGCCGCTGGCCTGCCGGAGCTGCGTGAGGCAGTGGCGGAAAAGACGCTGCGCGATTCGGGCTATAAGGTCGAACCGAATCAGGTGCTGATCACCAACGGCGGCAAGCAGGCGGTCTACAACACGTTCGCCACCCTGCTGGATCCGGGCGATGAGGTCATCATCCCCGCCCCATACTGGACGACCTACCCGGAGGCGGTGCGCCTGCACGGCGGGGTTCCGGTGTCCGTGTTCGCCGGCCCGGAACAGGGCTACAAGGTCACCGTGGAGCAGCTGGAGTCGGTTCTGAGCGAACGCAGCAAGGTGCTGCTTTTCGTCTCCCCGTCGAACCCGACCGGCGCCGTCTACTCCCCCGCCGAGGTCGCTGAGATTGGCCGCTGGGCGGCCAGCAAGGGCCTGTGGGTGGTCACCGACGAGATTTATGAGCACCTGACCTACGGGCAGGCGGAGTTCTCCTCGATCGCCACGCTGGTGCCGGAGCTGGCCGACAAGGTCGTGGTGCTGAACGGCGTCGCCAAGACCTACGCCATGACCGGCTGGCGGGTGGGCTGGATGATCGGCCCCAGTGATGTCATCAAGGCCGCCACGAACCTGCAGTCCCACGCCACCTCCAACGTGGCCAACGTGTCCCAGCGCGCCGCCCTGGCCGCGGTGGCCGGGCCGCTGGATGCGGTGAACGAGATGAAAACCGCGTTCAACCGCCGCCGGTTGGCGATCGTCGAGGCGCTGAACGCCATTGACGGGCTCTCCTGCCCCACCCCGGAGGGCGCCTTCTACGCCTACTCGGATGTGCGCGGCCTGCTGGGACGCGAGATCCGCGGGAAGGTGAGCACCACCAGCGCCGAACTGGCCGCGCTGATCCTGGAGGAGGCCGAGGTTGCGGTGGTGCCCGGTGAGGCCTTTGGCCCTTCCGGCTTCATCCGCATGTCCTATGCCCTGGGCGACGCGGACCTGGCCGAGGGTGTCGCCCGGATGGCCGCCCTGCTGGGCGAAGCCAAGTAGCACTGGCGCCTGAGCGGCACCGAATACGCATCACGGCTGTGGCCGGAACCTGGGTTCAGGTTCCGGCCACAGCCGTTCCGGGCTTTCGGGCACCGGTCACAGGATCTTGCGGTCCACCGCCCACCGGGTCAGTTCATGGCGGTTGGACAGCTGCAGCTTGCGCAGCACGTTGGAGACATGGGACTCAACGGTCTTGATCGAGATGAACAGCTCCTTGGCCACTTCCTTATAGCTGTAGCCGCGGGCGATCAGCCGCATCACCTGCAGTTCCCGATCCGAGAGCAGGTCCAGTTCGGTGTCGATTTGCTCGGGCTGGCTGCTGCCGAAGGCGTCCAGCACGAACCCGGCCAACCGGGGTGAGAAGACCGCGTCCCCGCCAGCCACCCGCCGCACTGCATCGGAAATCTCGGGACCGGAAATGCTCTTGGTGACATAGCCGCGCGCCCCGCTGCGGATCACCGTGACCACGTCATGGGCCGCATCCGACACGCTCAACGCCAAGAAGCGGGTCTGCGCCAGCAGGTGGGCGCACCCGCGCAGCACCTCGGCTCCCCCGCCCCCGCGTCCGCCGGGCAGGTGCACGTCCAGCAGCACCACGTCCGGGCGCAGTGCGGTGATCTGCTCGATGGCTTGTTCCACGGTGCCGGCCTCCCCAACCACCTTCAGGTCGGGATCCAGGTCGCTTTTCAGTCCCGAACGAAAGATGGCGTGGTCATCGACCAGCAGCACCCGGATCAGTGCCTCGGGTTCCTGGGTGCCTGCGGGCACTGGGTCAGTCATGGTGGTTTGCCTTTCCTGCCGTGGTGCGCGGCATCTTCAACTGTATTTCGGTTCCCTGCTCGCCGCTGCGGATCTTCGCCTCGCCGCCGGCCCGCTCCATCCGGCCCAGGATCGATTCGCGCACGCCCTGCCGGTCCGGGTCAATGTCCTGTGGGTCAAAGCCGTCCCCGCGGTCGCGGATGAACACCTCAACGGCCTGCTCACCGCATTCAATGAACACCGAGATCAGCGGTTGCGTGCTTGGCCGCGTTCATCATGGCCTCCCGGCTGGCCTGCACCAGGGCGTGCTGCCCCTCGAACCCCTGTGCGGAGCCCGCGGAGACCACATCCACCTCGCGCAGCATCAGCTGCTCGATTTGCGCCGCTTCCTGGGAGATCTCGGCCACCACGTCACCCTCGGAGACGTCCTCGTCCCCGTACAGCCACTGGCGCAGTTCACGTTCCTGGCTGCGGGCCAGGGCCCGCACCGCGGCCGGGTCGCCGGCCCGCTTCTGGATCACGGCCAGGGTCTGCAGCACCGAGTCGTGCAGGTGTGCGGCGAATTCGGCGCGCTGTGCCGCGGCCTGTCGGGAACTGCGTTCGGCCAGGTAGTCACGCCACAGTCTGGTGCCAAAGGGCAGCAGCACCACCAGCGCCCCGCCGAAGATCGCCAGCGCCGCCAGATCCCGCCGATCAGATCCGAGGTGCTCACCGTCCCGTTGACAATCAGCAGCAGCCCGCCAATGACCAGCAGCAGCCCGACCACCAGCCGGCTCAGGGCCCCGGCACGTTCCCTGCCGGTGGCCTGCGGACCGCCGCGCCCGTCAATCTGCAGCCAGGCCAGCAGCACCCCGGCCACGATCAATGCTTGGCCAAATCAGATCCCAGCGGATGTTCCACCCCAGCCATTGGCCCAGGGCCAGCAGGGCCAACACCGTGAGCACCACGCCCACAAGCACCTCACGCATGGACCCAGCTTCAGGGCGACCTCTCGGGGGTTCAGGCTGCCGGGGGCGTCCAGGCCCAGCTCCTCGGCCAGGCTGCGCCGCCGGGTGCCGGTGCTTCGCTGCTCATCGGCCTGGGACTCCTGGCTGCTGGGGGTGAACACCCACAGCCAGGCGTACAGCACGGCCCCGATGCCGCCGATGGCTGTCAACAGCAAAAACCCCAGGCGCACGTAGCTGACCGGCAGGTTCAGGTGCTCGGCCAGCCCTGCACAGACACCGGCCAGCAGGCGCGATTCGCTTCTGACGATGCGCCGGGGCTGCTCGGGTGTCTCCATGGTTCAAGTCAAGCATGTTCGCAGGGTCTTTCCCCAGACCCACATGGCGTTTTACGGGTGCCTCAGGTCGAATCAGGGTAGCACCTCATAGCGGGGGCGGGGCAAGGCGCGAAAGAATGGGGGCATGGACCAAGATCACTCCTCGCACAAAATCTTCGACAGCCTGCGTCAGCAGCAGATCCGCCGCAGCGAATCGCAGTGGCTGGGCGGCGTGGCCGCCGGCATCGCGCAGCGCCTGCAGGTTGACGC
>NZ_BAXF01000049.1:0-10474 GCF_001310435.1 Arthrobacter sp. JCM 19049
CCGGAGGGATCGGCACCAGTTCGCTGGCGTGCCTCAGCGCCCATGCCGGCACGCTGAGCGGACTGGAATCGGTGGTGCTGGACCTGGATCCCCACTCCGGGTCGCTGTGGCCAATGCTCAGCTGGCAACCGGTCAGCGGGATTGGCTGGGAGCAGCTGCGCGAATCCCGCGGACACCTGGCCCCGCACCAATTTAGGGAAATGCTGCCGCGCTGTGAGGGCACTGCCGTGCTGTCCTGGCGGCAGGATCCCGGAACGTTCGTGATTGACGAGCCGCTGGCGGCACGGGTCCTGGTGGCCGCCCGACAGGCCTTTGACCTGGTGGTCATTGACACTGGTCGATTCATCCACCCGTTGGCCCCGGTGTTGGGGCAGTTTCAGGACCGCATGGTGCTCACCGGTTCGGGGCAAAGCCGCCAGCGTGCAACCGGATACGGGTACGTGCTGTGTGCCGGCACCGGCAGGAGTCCACTGGGGCAGCCCGAGGGGCTGCTGGGGTTCTTTCCCCAGCACGGCGGTGTGCAGCGCTGTGCGGAACGCGGTGACCTGCTGCAGGCACTGCGCTCACGTAGGCTGCGGCAGGCGATTGCCGACTGCGCACTGCTGCCGCTCAAGGAGAGTGGATCGTGAACGGCGGGCGGCACGCCCAGCGGCCGGGCGGCAGCTACCGGCAGGGGCTGGTGGACCAAAGGATCCTGGAGTCGGTGCGGCGCAAGGCGATCCAAAGCGGAGGAACCTGGACCCGATCGCGCTGGCCGAAGCGGTCACCGAAGCCGGTACGGCCTGGGGTTCGACCGGTTCGGCACAAACCCTACAGAACCTGCGTGATGAGGTGCAGGGCTTGTCGGTACTGGAACAGTTTGCCACCCTGCCCGGTGTCAGCGACGTGCTGGTGGATGGGCGGGGCCAGGTGTGGACCGATTCAGCGCAGGGACTGCGTCTCACCGGGTTCAGCTTCAGCTCCGCCGAGCAGGTGCGCCGGCTGGCCGTGCACTTCGCGTCCCTGGCTGGCAAACGTTTGGACGAGGCGATGCCCTTCGTGGATGTCTCGGTGCGTGGGTACCGGATCCACGCGGTGCTGCCGCCTGTTGCCGTGCAGGGCCCGGTGATCTCCATCCGTGTCAAGCAGGCCGCCGGGCGTGGGCTGGACCAATTGCTGGGGGCCGCCCACCGGTGGTGGCAGCCGCTGCTTCAGGCGGTGGTGAGCACCGAGCAGAACTTCCTGGTCTCCGGGGGCACCGGCTCGGGCAAGACGACCCTGCTGCAGGCCATGCTTGGGCTGGTGGATTCGGGCCAGCGGCTGGTGATCGTGGAGGACACCCACGAATTGCAGGTCGAGCACGAGCATGTGGTGTCGCTGCAGGCGCGCCTTCCAAACGCGGAGCACCGTGGCGAGGTGCGATTAAGCGACTGGTGATCCAGGCCCTGCGGATGCGCCCGGACCGGCTTATCGTCGGAGAATGCCGCGGTGCGGAGGTGCGGGACTTCCTGGCGGCCATGAATACCGGGCACCAGGGGGCAGCCGGGACGATCCACGCCAATGAACCCGGGGCGGTTCCGGCACGGTTGGCGGCGCTCGGGGCCCTAGCCGGCTGGGATCCGCAGGCCACCGCGCTGCAGGCCAGCAGCGCACTGGACCTGCTCATCCACATGGCACGCGGTCCTGACGGGAGTCGGGCTCCGGTGAAGCTGAGTCGCCTGTTCCTGGGGGAGACCCAGCAGATGCGCACCCAACCGCTGATTGACGCTCCTTGCACGACCCGCTGCTGCCTGGCACGGAATCATGGCTAAAGGAGCGGTTCGATTCTGCCACCGTGGAGACGATCCTCCAGGCGCTGTACCGCCGACCGGGGAGCGCAACATGACCCTGCTCTCGGTTTTCGGACTGCTGCTGGTGGCGGCCGCCGCCCTGTGGCGTTCCCCTACGCGCCGGCGGCAGCAGCGCGGCGGCCCCAATGCAAACCTGGGAAGGCGGCCGCTGCTGCGCAACGCAACGAGCTTTCATTCCGGGGATACACTCCACCGGCGCTTCTGGCCGGGTCAACGAATCGGCGGGTCGGGGTGCAGCGGTGGACGCGCATGCGGAGTCCAGCGTACGGGTGGTGCGCGAACTGGCAGGGCTGCTGCGTAGCGGTAAACAGTTGGACGCCGCCATGCAGTTGCTGCTGCGGATCGAAGCAGGGGAGACAAACCCGGCAGCACAGGCACTATCGGCACTGTATGTCCAACGCCAGACCCGCTGGACACAGCCCCCAGGCGCGGTTGCGGCCTGGACGGGGAGGCCGGGCACCTGTTGCGCCGGCTGCACTGGTGTTTTGAGATCTGTGAGCAAAGCGGCGCCCCGCTGGCAGAAGTGCTGGAGCGTTTGGCCGAGGACCTGGAGGCGGCGCAGGATGCACGGCGAACCCTGGATGTCGCGCTGGCCGGTCCCCGGGCCACCACCCGCCTGCTGACCTGGCTGCCCCTGCTCGGTTTGCTGAGTGGGGCGCTCTTTGGCATTGACGTTTTCACCGTGCTGGCAGAATCCGCGCTGGCCCGGGTGGCGGTCCTGCTGGATCTTGGGCTCTGGGCGGCCAACCGGCTCTGGTGCCGGCTGCTGTTAACGCGTTCCACCCGTGAGGCGGTCCAGGGGTGAGAGCGTTGTTCCTGCTGTCCCTGGCCATCAGCGTAATGCTGGCCTTCCGTCCGCCAGCCCGCCAGCAGCGGCCCGGCAGTGGGCGGGAAGGGAAACGAAGAACGAAACCGTCGGCCCAGGATCCGCCGGTGGAACTGGTGCTGGACCTGGCGGCCAGCCTCTTGGAATCGGGGCTGCCGTTGAATCGCGTGCTGCAGATCCTGGGCACCAACATTCCGCATTGTGCGCCGTTGCGTGCCGTGTGTCGTTGCCTGGAGATGAACATGGACTGGAACGACGCCTGGAACGGCACACCCTCCTGGCTGGCGCCGCTGCGCCGGGCGCTATATTTCACCCGCAGTTCCGGAGCGTCCGCCTCCCAGCTGCTGCACAACTCGGCGGCCTTGCAACGGCGCGAGCGGATCGCCACCGCACAGCGGGTCGGTGCCCAGTTTGGGACCAAACTCGTGCTGCCGCTGGGCTTGTGCGCTTTGCCGGCGTTCATCGCCTTGGGCGTCATCCCGCTGATCGTCGCGTTGCTGCCCCAGTGGTAATCCCCAATCCGCCACCCGCCCCTGCAGGGGTGGGAGTAATGCCGTGATGGTGGATGGCAGACGGGGTTGATCCCCAACCTTGTCCAACCGACCGGAAATGATTCGGAAAAATACCCTCGAAAGGAACCGACATGAAATCACGGATCAGGAACGCAATGGGTCCCAAGGGTCTACGACAGCGTCCCGGGGTGCCTGCCGGGATTGAATGGGACGATGAGAGCGGCAGTACGACCGCCGAATTCGCCATGGTGACCCTGGCAGCGGTTGCCTTCGCTGGTTTATTGATCAGCATCCTGTCCAGCGGGGATGTGCGCGGCATGCTGCTGGGCCTGATCAGCAGGGCCTGAGCCTCTAGCTATGGGGCTGAAAGATGACCGGGGCAGCAGCACCGCAGAACTTGCGGTGCTGCTGCCGGGCATTGCACTGATGCTCAGCCTCACTTTGGGCGTGGGAGTCCTGGGAATGCAGCAGATCCGGGTGCAGCAGGCTGCCTCGGCGGTTGCCCGGGAATTGGCGCGCGGTGAAGAGCCTGCCCAGGCACGGGCCACCGGCAGCCGCCTGGCCGGAGGCAAGGCACGGTTCAGCATTAGCACCGGCGGGTCATTGGCTGAGGTGAAGGTGAGCCGAATCCTGCAGGTGCCCCTGATCGGGACGGTCACCCTGCGCGGCGAGGCCCATGCGGCGTGGGAGCAGAAATGAACAGGTCAGCAACGCTCGGGCAGGATCCGGAACGCGGCAGCGGCACGGTGCTGGGCTTGGCCCTGCTGCTGGTGGGAATATTGGCTTGCGGGGCCATCGCGCTGATCCTATCGGCAGGCATGCGGCCACCCGGCTGGAACTGCCGCCGATCTAGCGGCGCTCGCCGCGGCGGATACGGCCGCGGGCTGCGTGAGGGTGAACCGTGCGCCGTGGCTGTGCAGATCGCCGGCAGCAACGGGGCTGGCGTGGAACATTGCGCCCTGCAAGGCGGTCAGGTGGTGAAGGTATCGGTGAGCGTGCCGGTGGGATTTACCTTGCAGGCCTGAATGTGTATCAGGCGCGAGCGACCGCGCGGGCAGGGCCGCCGCCACTGTGGAACTGATCAGTTCCTAGCGCCAGTGCCGCGGCTCGATGTCATCCAGCACTGCGCTGAGCAGTAGGATTGCGCCGGCCTTGTTTAGCGGATTGTTCCTATTGCCGCACTTGGGGGACTGGACGCAGCTGGGGCAGCCGTTGGTGCATTCGCAGCTGTCGATGGCATCACGGGTGGCCCGCACCCAACGGACGAATTGTTCAAAACCCCGCTCGGCGAATCCGGCACCGCCGGGCTGGGCATCGTAGACGAAGATTGTTGGCTGCCCAGTGTCCACGTGCAAGGCGGTGGAGACTCCTCCAATATCCCACCGGTCGCTGGTGGCCACCAAGGGCAGCAGAGCGATCATCGCGTGCTCCGCCGCATGCAGGGCCCGGGGAAAAATTCGGGGGTGATTCCCGCATTGATCAGCCGCTGTTCGGTGAGCGTGAACCAGATGGACTTGGTGTGCAGCTCGCGTGCTTCCAGATCCAGCGGCTCCTCGGAGAGTACCTCGTTGGAGGAGACGGACTTGCGCTGGAAGGACACCACCTGGGTGGTGACGATGACTTCTCCAAAGTGGATGGCCAGGTCGCGGTGCTCGCTGCTGCGCTCGGTTCCCTGCACGGCGACCGTGGTGATGTCCCGCGCGGTGGTGTAATAGTCCGGGTTGACGCGGGTGACAACGACGGTGTGGTTCTGTTCGTCGAGCTCTTCAACGAAGTAGCTGGAACCTGGTGGACGTAAATCGCGCCGGGGTGGGCCTGGTAGTGGGTTTGCGGTGAGTCCATGGTGCCAAGGATCGCGCCGGATTCCGCGTCGATGATGTTTACCGGGCCCCCGCCATCGGCGCGGATGGAGAACATGGCCGCCGCGTGCTGGGCGTGGGTCCAAAACCAGCCTGCCGGGCGGCGGCGCAGGTAACCGCGGGCCACCAGGGAATCGAGCAGCTCCTCCGAGGTGGGGCCAAACATTTCCAGTTCTTCACTGCGCAACGGCAGTTCCTGGGCTGCCGCACACAGGTGACCGGAGAGCACGTATTTGTTCTGCGGATCGAACACGGTCGCCTCTACGCCCAGGTCAAAGATCGCCTCCGGGTGGTGCACCAGGTAGGTGTCCAGGGGATCTTCACTGGCCACAAAAATGGCCAGGGAACCCTGCCCTGCCCGCCCGGCCCGGCCGATCTGCTGGAAGAAGGAGGCCCGGGTGCCCGGCCAGCCGGCGACCACCACTGCGTCCAGTCCGGCGATGTCGATTCCCAGTTCCAACGCGGAGGTGGATGTGACTGCCAGCAATTTGCCCGAGCGCAGAGCCGATTCGATCTCCCGGCGCTCGGTGGGCAGATAGCCCGAGCGGTAGGCAGCCAGGCGGACGCTGAGCTCGGGGGCGAACTGTTCCAGGTGACTGCGGGTGAGCGTGGCGATCGTTTCGGCGCCGCGCCGGGACTTGATGAAGACTATGCTGCGGGTGTGGTCGGCCATCAAATCGGTGAGGATGGAAGCGCTTTCGGCGATCGCGGTGCGACGAACCGGTGCCCCGTTTTCTCCCACGCGTTCGGTCAGGGGCGGCTCCCACAGCCCAATTACCAGCTCGCCGGAGGTGGAGAAGTCATGGGTCACCGCTTCGGCCTGGGCGCCGATGAGCCGCGAGAAAGACGCTGCCGGGTCGGCGCTGGTGGCCGAGGCGCCGATGAAGACGGGGCCGGACCGGTAGTGCTGGCACACCCGACGCAGCCGGCGCAGCAAGTTGGCCACATGGGAACCAAAGACCCCGCGGTAGGAGTGCGCCTCATCAATGACCACATAGCGCAGTCGCTTTAAGAACCGGTCCCAGCCTGATGGTTCGGCAGGATGCCGCGGTGGAGCATGTCCGGGTTGGTGAAGATGAAGTTCGCGTGCTGCCGGATCCATGAGCGGCTGGCCGGGTCTGTGTCGCCGTCATAGCTGGAGGCCCGTACCCCGGGCACCTGCAGGGCCTGCACGGTGGCCAGCTGGTCGGCGGCCAGCGCCTTGGTCGGGCAAATGTACAAGATGGTGGCTTGGGCGTCCCAGTCGTTGGGGGAGGCCTGGCGTGCCCGGTACAGTGCGTCCAGTCCGGGCATCAGGTAGGTCAGGGATTTGCCCGAGGCGGTGCCGGTGGCCACGATCGTGTGCTGTCCCTGATGGATCAGCTCGGCCGCCTGAACCTGGTGCAGCCAGGGCTGGTTGATCCCCAGCCCCTGGAAAATCCCGCGCACCTGCGGGTCAAGCCATTCGGGCCACGGTGCGGTGATTTCATCCTTGGCCGGCACCACGCGGCGGTGCACTACTGCGTCCGGGTCATTGTGCCGTTCGAATGGATCCAGCAGCGCGTTGACGGTCTTGGCCATGGGCTGGGATCACCTCGGTGGTTGGCGGGATGGACGCATGATTGGCAGGGCCGGCGGGGTGCAGCCCCAAGCTCACAGCCGGGATGCGCACGCGGGCCTGCCCGGTCCGTTAAATGCTACTCGCCGCCGAAGGCGGGCTCGGCGGCGAGGGGGCGGACGCGTGCGAGTTAGCCTTTGAAGGCCACAACGCTGCCTAGATTCGTCCAACCCAGTGACGCGTAGAGCTTCTGGCCGTCAACGGAGGCAATCAGCAGGCCTTCGTCCACATCGTGTTCCTGTGCCAAGGAGGCCAGGGCGCGCATGGCCAGGGTGCCCAGACCGCGGCGGCGGAATTCGGGACCGGTGATGATGCGGTCAAAGATGGCATAACCATTTACTGCCGAGACGTGGCCGGAGGCGGCAACGACTTCCTCGTTATCCTCCGGGTGCAGCGAGACGTAGGCGTGGGTGCCATCGCGTTCAATCTGGAACACGAAGCCATCCGGGGGCAGCGGCACTTCCACGTCGTGGGCAGCCAACTCGGTAACCATCAAAACTTCGTCATCGGCAGCGATCTGCAAACCGACCTCGTTGGCCAGCTCAATCAGCCCCGGAACGTCTTCGGAAAAGGCGGTCAGTCGTCGCGCCGGATGCTTTTTCAGGGTCTCGGCAACGGCCTGCAGTTCCTCGCGGGAGGGGTTGTAGATGACGTACTCCCAGTCCTCGGTGGTGTCGTGCCGCAGCGCTGCATGGACACGGCCTTCATGGCGCGCTTCATAGCCGCGCGCGCCGGACCAGCCTGCAACCCAGGTGCCAATTAGTTCATCGCTTGCGTTTGATGCCATGCTTTGACCCTACCTGTCTTTCCTAGTAACTCGCTGACAAAGGCCAATCGTTGCTTACTTGAAATCATAGTCAAACTGATGTGACTTTGCTCCACGTAGCACCTGAATGGACGCTAAACCCACTACCCTTATACCTTGTGGCCATTCATCGCATTGTCTTGTATTACGCTTTTACACCGCTGAACGACCCCGAGGCGATCCGCCTGTGGCAGCGCTCCCTTTTGGAGCAGTGGGGTCTGCGAGGACGCATCATCATCTCCAAGGACGGCATCAACGGAACCGTCGGTGGGGAGATCTCCGCGGTGAAGCAGTATGTTAAGGCCACCCGCGAATATCCGGCCTTCAAGAAGATGGACATCAAGTGGTCCGAAGGCTCCGCCGAGGACTTCCCGCGCATCTCGGTGAAGGTGCGCGATGAGATTGTCACCTTCGGGGCACCGGGGGAGCTGCAGGTCGACGAGAACGGCGTCGTTGGCGGCGGTACGCACCTGCGTCCGGAAGAGCTGCATGAACTGGTTGAGGCCAAGCAGAAGGAAGGAACCCAGGTTCAGTTCTTCGACGGGCGCAACGCGTTCGAGGCGCAGATTGGCCGGTTCAAGAACGCGATTGTGCCCGAGGTGGACACTACCCGGGACTTCCTGGAAGAGATCGACTCCGGTAAATACGACCACCTCAAGGACCAGCCGATCGTCACCTACTGCACCGGTGGGATTCGCTGTGAGGTGCTCTCGGCGCTGATGATCAACCGTGGCTTCCAAGAGGTCTACCAGATGCAGGGAGGGATCGTGCGCTACGGAGAAAAGTATGGGGATGCCGGCCTGTGGGAGGGTTCGCTGTACGTTTTCGACAAGCGCATGCACATGGAATTCACCGAGGACGCGGTGACCATCGGCGAATGCGTGGGCTGCCAGGCGCCGACCAACAAGTTTGAGAACTGCGCCGAGCTCTCCTGCCGCAACCTGCGGCTGTTCTGCACCGAATGCGCCCAGGACGAGCAGCTGCGCCGCTGCCCGACGTGCCAGCAGGCGCCGCTCAGCGCCTAGGCCCGGCTACAGTGTGAAGGCCTGGTGATCCCTGGTGGGGATCCCCAGGCCTTGCTTCGTTTCGGGCTACACCCGCGAAGCGTCGGGCCACAGGTCCTTGGAGGGGTCACGCACCTCGGTCTGCTCTTCCTGCACGTCATAGACCGTGAACCCGCGGGCCTGGTAGTTCGGCAGGGCCTGCTGCCCATCCAGGGAGCAGGTGTGCAGCCACACCCGGCTGACCGGCGCCATCCCGGCATGGCGTTCGTCCAGTGTCCAGGCCCGCCGGATCCCCTCGGTGAGCAGGGCGCCACCCAGCCCCTGGCCGATGGCCTGGGGGAAGAGGCCGAAGTAGAAGATTTCCACCTCGGTCCCGGCGGTGCCGGGCACAGCGGCCAACTCGATGTACCCCTGCGGAGCCCCAAGGCGGTAGAGCACATGGGTTTCGGAGCCCGGGGCCCGCAGCTGCTCCAGCCACTGTCGACGGGTGAGCACCAGGCGATCGGCCCAGTGCAGTTCGCTGCCCACCCCCAGGTACAGGAAGCGGGAGAACTCCGGGGTGATCTGCTGGACCCAGTCGATGCGCGCGTCCTCGGGCAGGGGACGCGAGGAGGGGACCAGCTGGGAGGGATCGGTTTGCTGCAGGTAGGTGACGGTGACTAAGGCCATGACCGCATCGTACGCGCCTGTCCCCGGTCATTTCTGCCGCAACTAGCTAGAATCGCAATTGTGACTTCCACCGATTTTGCCGCCGTTGACGACGCCCCACGCAGTGACCAGCAGGCGCTGCTTGATTCCCTGTATTTCGATCTAACCGCACTGGACTTCACCTTCGATGCGATCACGGCCCTGCTCGGGCAGGAAGCGGTGGAGGCGTTCGGCCGCGACCAGATCCCGCCGGCATTGCGCCAGGTGCGCCGGGCGACCCCGAAGCAGTCCGGGCTGGCCACGGTGATTGGGTTGTTCCAGCTGGGCCAGGGCTACCCGGCCGACCGGATCGATGCGGCCTTCGGCCGCACCGGGGTGCAGGGGCTTTTGCGGCTGGGATTGATTGAGCAGCATGGTCCAGGGCTGCGGGCCAGTGTGGCCCTGACCCCACACGCATCGGACAGCTCCGCGGAACTGTGGGTGGCGCACGACCTGGGCGCGCACCAGCGCCCCGGGGTCCTGCGGGCGGACCATGTGCTGGGCATCGGCCAGGCGTCCTTGACCCTGGCGCAGATCACGCTGCGTCCCCAGGTGGACCGGGCCCTGGATTTGGGCACCGGGTGCGGCATCCAGACATTCCACCTGCTGGCCCACTGCCGGCATGTCACGGCCACCGACCTTTCCGTGCGCGCCCTGGCCTTCACCCGGTTTAACCTGCTGCTGAACCACCGGCAGCTGGAGGTGGATCCGGCTCGGCTGGAGGAGCGGGTGAGCCTGCGGTGCGGCAGCCTGTTTGAACCGGTGCAGGGGCAGCGCTTTGATCTGATCGCCACCAACCCGCCCTTTGTCATCACCCCGCGCGCGGAGGACGAAGCGATCTTCACCTACCGTGATGGCGGGATGGCCGGGGACAGCCTGATCCAGGCCCTGATTTCGCAGCTGCCCAGCTACCTGGAGCCCGGGGGCAGTGCACAGATGCTGGCGAATTGGGAAATCCCGCTGGGCGAGCAGCCCTGGGATCAGCGGATCCGCCCGTGGTTTGATCCGGCATTGGATGTCTGGGTCATCCAGCGGGAGCAGTCCAGCCCCAGCCTGTACGCCGAAACCTGGCTGCGCGATGCCTCCCAGGACCAGGACCCCGAACAGTATCAGCAGGCCTACCAGGCGTACCTGGATGACTTTGCCGGCCGTTCGGTCGCCGGGATCGGGTTCGGCTACGTCTACCTTGGCCTGGCCCGGGACGGGCATCGGCCCGAGCAGCGTTTCGAATCCATCACCCACCCGGTCCAGCAGCCTCTGCGCCCTTCCTGCAGCGGGACCTGCACACCGCAGCCGAGCTGCGTGCCGCCAACGGGCAATGGGGACAGTGGCACCTGGAGGTCGCGGAGGACGTG
>NZ_BAXF01000050.1:0-10457 GCF_001310435.1 Arthrobacter sp. JCM 19049
GGCGTCCCCGCTCACCTCCAGGGTGCCGGCGGGCAGCTGCAGGGCGCTGAGCGGCTCCCAGTTCCCCTTTCCGGTGGTGCTCTCATGGACCTTGAGCACCCCAAGGTCCCGGCCGTTGACCGTGACGGTGGCCGATTCATCCAGCCCCGATGCGCGTACCAGCACGGCGTCATCCCGGATGGCCCAGCCGGTCAGCAGCAGCCGGCCCCAGTGCACCGGGATCGTTGCCGCGCGCGGCCATCCGGGCGTGCCGTGGGCAGCGCTGCTTGGCGGCCGGTCACCGGGTTCCGGACCGGACTGATGGGACATGGTGTTCTCCTCATGAAGGGTGCAAGTGATGCTGATCGGTGCGAGTGACAGTATCGTGACACATTTAGTGGCCCACGGGCATCATCCGTGAACGGTACATGCGTTGATCATCCAGTTCAGCCCCGGGTGCCTGTTCGCCCCGGCACGGGATGTGGAGCGGCTTCGGCCGGTGCGGGCAGCCGGGTGCGGCAAGGACGCCGGCCCCCGATGTTACGGGGCTGCTCACGCCACCGCTGCTTCGGCCCGTGCAGGACGGAAGCACGGGGCCGGTGAACGCGCGCGAAGTCTTGACCCTGGCGATTCGTCCGCCTTGCGTTGAATGAACCTATTTCGCCTGATTGAATAACGGTACGTGGACAGCTGTCCCCAACGAGGAAAGTGTCCTCATCGAGACTGTGCAGGGGTGGAACATGGCCAAAGACCAGGAAGTGAACCATGAAGCCGGAAGCGTGGGTGACACGGTACAGAAGGCGGCTGAGGCGCCGCCGGCGGATCACGCCTCAAAGCCCAAGCTTCCCACGGAGCTGAAGCTGCGTTCCTGGCGTTACATCTTCAAACGCTCGATCAACGAATTCGCGGGCAAGAAGTGCACGGACCTGGCCGCAGCCCTGACCTACTTCACGATGCTGTCGATCTTCCCGGCGCTGCTGGCGATGGTTTCGTTGCTCGGTGTGGTGGGCCAGGCGGAGAAGACCACGCAGAATCTGCTGCAGCTGCTGGGTGAGGTGGCCAGCGACCAGGTGGTGCAAACCCTGAAGCAGCCGATCGAGCAGTTGACGAACGCCCCGTCCGCGGGATTCGCGTTGGTTGCCGGTCTGCTCGGTGCGCTGTGGAGCGCCTCGGGCTACGTGGGTGCCTTCGGTCGAGCGGTGAACAAGATTTATGACGTGCAAGAAGGCCGCCCGTTCTACAAGCTCAAGCCGATCCTGCTGCTGATTACCCTGGTGCTGCTGGTGGCAGCCTCGCTCATGGCAATCCTGCTGGTCGTCTCCGGACCCATCGCCCAGGGTATTGGCCAGGCACTGGGACTGGGGGAAAGCGGCATCCAGGTCTGGAACATCGCCAAGTGGCCGGTCATCGTGATCTTCGCGGTGATGCTCGTGGCCATCCTGTACTACGGCACCCCCAACGTGAAGCAGCCCAAGTTCCGCTGGATCAGCGTCGGCTCGGGCATCGCGCTGTTGGTGCTGGCCCTGGCCACCGTCGGCTTCTTCTTCTACGTATCGAACTTCAGCAACTACAACAAGACCTACGGCGCCATCGGTGGCGTGATCGTGCTGCTGCTGTGGATCTGGATCGCCAACAACGCCCTGCTTTTCGGCGCGGTCTTTGACGCGGAGATGGAACGTGGGCGCGAATTGCAGGCCGGAATTGAGGCCGAGGAATCCATCCAGCTGCCGCCACGAGACACCTCGGCGGCGCAGAAGAAGGAGGAGAAGGAAGAAAAGGTGATCCGCCAGGGGGAGGAGCTGCGCTACTCCAGCGAGCTGGCAGCCGAGGAACAGCGTGAAGCCGCCGCACGGGAAGCAGAAAACCCCCGCGACACCTAGACCCACTTCGCTGGCACCATGGTGTCTACGACCCACCAGGACCGCGAGGTCCGGAGAGCTGTTGAGAAACACTGTCCGGTCTCGCGGTCTCTTTTATAGTCCCACGGGCTGCGCAGCCTTTTGGCGATACGCGTTCAGTTTGTCCCACGGAGAAGCCGGACCATCAGGCAATAAATGGCCTGACTATACCGCCTCGGCTGGGGTTGCAAGCAAGGTTGCTGCACTGATGGGAGAAATCTGAGGGTTCCATCAACGTCGTTGCCCCACCCCGGTCCCGCTGTTTGAATATCGGCAAGTGGACCAAGTCCTACGCCGAACGCTTGCGGAGGTGGAACGTGGGCAGCATGCAGGAAAGCCATCGGGCAGGGAGAAGTGCGCAGACGGCCCATAAGGCCGAGCACGCCCCGGCCCCTGACGACAACAGGAAACCGGACCTGCCGACCGATCTGAAGTCGCGGTCCTGGAAGTATGTGTTCAAGCGCTCGATTGGCGAGTTCACACGCAAGAAGTGCACCGACCAGGCAGCGGCGCTGACCTACTTCACCATGCTGTCGCTGTTCCCGGCACTGCTGGCCATGGTTTCGCTGCTGGGCCTGGTTGGCCAGGCGGAGAAGACCACGCAGAACATGCTGCAGCTGCTGGGTGAGGTGGCCAGTGACCAGGTGGTGCAAACCCTGGAACAGCCGATTCAGCAGCTGACCAACGCGCCGTCGGCGGGATTCGCGTTCGCCGCCGGTTTGCTCGGTGCGCTGTGGAGTGCCTCCGGCTACGTGGGGGCGTTCGGTCGGGCCATCAACCACATCTATGACGTGCAAGAAGGCCGCCCGTTCTACAAGCTCAAGCCGATCCTGCTGCTGATTACCCTGGTGCTTTTGGTCGCCGCAGCAGTGATGGCGGTGCTGCTGGTGGTCTCCGGGCACTGGTGCAGGGCATTGGACAGGCCCTGGGGCTGGGTGAAACCGGCATCATGGTCTGGAACATCGCCAAGTGGCCGGTCATCGTGATCTTCGCCGTGATCCTGGTGGCGATCCTGTACTACGGCACCCCCAACGTGAAGCAGCCCAAGTTCCACTGGATCAGCATGGGCTCGGCCATCGCGCTGATCGTGCTGGCCATCGCCACCGTCGGCTTCTTCTTCTATGTATCGAACTTCAGCAACTACAACAAGACCTACGGCGCCATCGGTGGCGTGATCGTGCTCTTGCTGTGGATCTGGATCGCCAACAACGCCCTGCTTTTCGGCGCAGTCTTTGACGCCGAGATGGAACGTGGACGGGAACTGCAGGCCGGAATTGAGGCCGAGGAATCCATCCAGCTGCCGCCGCGGGAAACCAAGGCCAGCGACAAGCTGGCGGCGAAGGCTGAAAAGGACATCCGCCAGGGTGAACAGCTGCGCAAGGACAGCGAACTGGCGGCGCAAGACCACACCGGGGATGACTCCCCGGCAGGTGAAACCAAGCGGAGGAGGGAGGACTGACTTCTGCGGGCACCTGAACCCGCTGCATCGATTCGCGCGGCCCCTGCCAGCCAAGCAGGGAGCTGACCGACACCAAGAAGGCGCTCGCCGGAGCCACCGGCAACGAAATACGTGCCCGAGAACAGAACTATCGAGCAATGGAGTAACAGGAGGGCAACAATGAGCAGCAACGATTACACCACTCCGGAACCCAACCGCAACATTCCACCGACCCAGGTGCCAGATCCGCTGGCCGGCGTGAACGACCCGATCGTTCCGCCGGGTGAAGGGGCCCCGCTCAGCGAGCCGGTTCCACCCGCTGAGCCGGTGGACACCGAACTGACCGGCCTGGGCACCGGAACCGGTGTGGGAGCCGGCACCGACGACACCGACCAGTCCAAGGCGCAGGAGGCTGCCTCCGAGGCCAAGGACCTGGCGCAAGAGGGCAAGCAGTCCGCCGCCCATGTCATGGACAGTGCCAAGCAGGAGGCCTCGATGGTCGCCGAGCAGGCCCGCGACAAGGCCAGCAACCTGCTTGATGAGCTGGGTTCGGACGTTCGCGAGCAGGCCTCGGCGCAGCAGCAGAAGATCTCCGCGAACCTGCGTGACATCAGCGAGGAATTCCGCAACATGCTGGACAACTCGCAGGCCTCGGGCACCGCGTCCAGCCTGGTGGATCAGGCCGCCCACCACAGCGGCAAGGTCGCCGACTGGCTGGAGCAGCGTGAGCCGGGGGACCTGGTCGAGGAAATCAAGGGCTTTGCCCGCCGCCGCCCAGGCGCCTTCCTGGGGCTGGCACTGGGTGCCGGCCTACTGGCAGGTCGCCTGACCCGCAACGCCAGCGGTCCGGATAAGGACTCGGACCGGGACACGCGGCGCGATGCGTTTCCGCGGCACGCCACCCAGGGCTCCCAGGACCAGTACCGGGATGTGTCCACTGATGACGTGCCGCCGGGCATGACCCGCGGCCAGGTGCCGCCCGAGGTGACCTCGCAGCCCACCACCCAGCCGCGGACCGTGGGAATGCCGGAAACCGGAACCCCGGGAGTCCTTCCGGGGGAGCCGGAACCGGGAAGCACCTACCCGCCGACCCCACGGCGGACGGACTTCGAGTAGGAGGCTGCGATGAGCGAGCACACAAATGACTACGGAACGCCGGGGCCCGGCGCGGTCCCAGCCGGTGGCGGGTCACACGCGGCCGAGGAGGAGCAGACCACCCTGGGCGGACTGTTTAGCGACCTGACGCAGAACGTGTCGGTGCTAGTTCGCCAGGAAGTGGAACTGGCCAAGACCGAGCTAAAGGAGTCAGCAGCCTCGGCAGGCAAGGCGCCGGCATGTACGCCGGTGCGGGCATCGCGGCACACTTCGTGCTGATGTTCCTGTCCCTGGCCGCAGTGTTCGGCCTGGCCACCCTCATCGGCTACGGCTGGTCGGCCCTGATTGTGGCCGGTGTCTGGGCCATCATCGCCGCCATTCTGGCCATGGTTGCCAAGAAGAAAATGGAGCAGGTCAAGGGGCTGCCCAAGACCTCCTCAACCGTGAAGAAGATTCCGTCGGCTTTCAAACCTCAGGAGGAAACGCGATGAGCAGGGATTCCGAAGAACTCAGGCAGGACATTGCCCAGACCCGACAGGAGCTGAGCGATGACGTGGACGCGATCGTGGACCGGGTTAGCCCGTCGCAGATCGCCCACCGGCAGAGCGAGAAGATCAAGGAACGTTCCACCGAGCGAAGGATGCAGTGATGGGAAGCGGTGAATCAGCCAGCGACCAGGCCCACGATGCCATGGAAAGCGCCAAGGAGGGAATGAACCGGGCCCCACAGCGGGTCGTGGAGCAGACCCGCGGCAACCCGTTGGCCGCCGGACTGATTGCGTTCGGCGCAGGCCTATTGGCCTCCTCGCTTCTGCCCGCCACCGACCGAGAAGGGGAGATGGCGCAGAAGCTCAAGGAGAAGGCCGAACCGCTGACTCATGAGCTGACCGAGAGCGCGAAGCAGGTGGCCGAGGACATGAAGGAGCCGGTCAAGAATGCTGCTGAGGAGTTGAAGGACTCCGCGCAATCCTCAGTGGAAAGCGTCAAGGAAGAAGCCAGCGGTGAAGTCGATGACCTGCAATCGCAGGCCAAGGACAAGGCCCAAGGCCTTTCCGATAACGACAACCGCTAACGGTTGACGCTCACGCCTCACGGCTGGAAGGGCACGACAGGCACGGTGGCCGAAACCGGGATACGGAATCGGCACCGTGCCTTGCCCGGCAGCTACTGCTTCAGGCAGAGCACAGAAGCGTTATTGTTTTGCCACTGATGTTCGTCCAGAAACCCGGACGGTGAAAACCGAATAGTGTCGAGGGTGCCGGGAGGATTCCCGGGCATGAGGGGAACACGCCGCACACAACAGTGGCTGCGCCGTTCTTGCGAACAGCACAGCCACTGGTATTACCGGTGCCGCGGCGCGGGTTGATGCTGATTCCGCAGCATTACCGATTCTCGTTACTGCATCCGGGTTCCCAACCGACCGAATGAGCGGAAGCTCTTGTCCGGTGCGTGCATGGGCGGTAGGCATGTGCCACTGCACTGCAGGAGAGCTGATTAATCCGGAACATCAGGAAGGAATCAGTCTCCAGTGCCTCGGAGTACAAATCGCTGATGGTGTCGGTTGAACCCCGCGGGTCCACGACTTCCAGCGCGTCGCCGCCCAGGGCGACGTAGGTGAAGCACAAACGGGACTCGTTATCCATGGTCGCAACCAAGACTGGTGGCTGGTGCACGGAGACCAGCGCCATGACTTCGGCGAGTTTCTCGTGCGGCTGAGCCATCACGATGGGCATTCCTTGTGCCCATCCATGCTGTTCGAGGAGTTCTCGTCCCTGACGGGAACCAATGACGTCAGCGACGAGCTCGGCGATCTTGGAGCGAACGAAGCGGCCTGGCATTTTTCTACCTCCATTTTCAAGCAACTTAGCGAGCGAGTGTTCCCCATAGTTCTGCATGGTGGTGTTTTCAATACCTGAATTAACCGGTATTGGAATTGTGTTCTGTCTGGAACTGCAATTCCACACTAACCCGCTTCTGAGGAAACCTCGAGCACCTTCTGGGTGTGTGAAACAATCCGCCATACTAGTTTCCTGCGCCATAAATCTGGTGTTTGACTAGTCCTTTTACGGGTTACTTGACTTTGGGGAAGCCCTTCCAGGCTGCGCTTGGAGTGTGATCTCTGAGATGTTTCTCAGGATCAATAGAGTCATCCTGAAATCTACCTGAAAGTATTTCTGCCGACTCCACAGTCCGTGGATTATCTGCTAGGGATAATGGTATCTGGCGCGCAAGTTTATCTGATTCTACTGTCGTATAAATGGAGCATAAATACGAAGTTAATGTATTTGAATGCATGTAATGGCGTGTTCCTGGTGCGTAGTGCAACCGCTCGGTGCGCGCGAGCGGGTTAACGCGGCATCTTCGTGGCGTTGCCCGCCGGGTGGGGTGCAGCCGAGGATCCAGCGCAGCCGGCATGCCTTGCGCACGAGCCGAAGCAAAGGGGCAAGAGCAAGACACGACCCGTTCCCGCCCGCGGGATGGGTCGAGGGGCTATTGCTTGCCAGGTGCCAGGAGCTGAGCTGGCTTCCCAGCGTCCTGCTGCTCGGTGGTGACGTTCCAGACGAGGTCACCCAGAACCTGGCGCGTCTGGTCCTCTGCAGCGCCCACGGCTAGCAGCAGCTCGGTGGTGAATTCCTGTTGCAGCGAGCTGGCCAGGGAGGGCAATTTCTCCAGGCCGCCGCCCGGCAAATCGTAGGCCGCGAGGCGAAGGTCGGGGCAGTCTGCGGGAACGGTTGCTCGCAGGTCCTGTAGGTGCTCGGCCAGTTGCTGGCGGTGCTGCTCGATGATCGCGGCCTGCTTGGCACCATTACGGGCGGCCTGCACCTGCAGTACATAGTCCAGTGCGTAACCGCGATCCAATGCCCGGGCCGCATGCAGGCGACCAGGTCGGTGTCCGCCGGGAGTGCGGTCTGCTGATCCAACAATTGCCGGTCGCTAAGGCATGCCACCGCCCCGGTCTCGGGCTGCGCCGGAGCGTCACCCGCATCGTCTGTGCTGCCCAGCGGTGCCGGGACTTGCCGTGCGTCATCTTCTTGCACGGCATGCAGCACGCTGCGCGCATCCAGGCTCACCTCGAAGGCAATGCGGGCCAGCAGCGCGGCGCCAGCCTCATCCTCGGCCTCATTCACCGGCACGCTCTGACCTGCCTGCAGCACTTCATCGGCCAGGCTCGTAGCCGCCTCTGCGGAATAACTGGTCGCCAGCTCGGTCGCTGCTCGTCCTCGTAGTGCAGTTCGCCAAGCAGTGCACTGGCCTGAGACAGTGAGTCATGCAGGGCCTGCAGCGCTGGCGCCGTTTCCTGCTTTGCCTCCTTGGCCAGGGCGGCCAGGGTTTCGCTCCGCTGGTCCAGCTGCTTCAGCTGTGCGCCGTACTCCCATTCGCGCAGCTGTTCATTGCTCGATCCGCGAATTTCCTCGGGCAGCCCCCGGTCTTCCAGTGCCCCGCGGAACACGGTGACGCCCAGGGCCCACATTAGGGCCAGGACCAAAACCACGGCCAGCAGGGGTGCCAGCCAGCTGGGGGCTTTGCGGGAAGATGAGGAAGCAGCGTCTTTCATATCCCCTTGATCATCCCATGATCTCCTCCGGAGCCGCTTCCCTGGTGCCGGTCCGGCGGAATTCCGCGTGAGTTCCTTCACCTGCAGGGCTAAACTCGTATCCAGCCATGCCGCCTTCGCGCTACGCTTGGATGTACAACATCGAATAACGTGGGAGGATATCCATGACCGGCAAGCCGGCCGATACCGAACAGGAAGCAAAGCGGTTGATGACCGTGCTGCAAAAGGAAGTTGAATCCCACGGGCTGGTTCTCGAAGACATCACCATTCGGCCAGCGGGCAAGCAGCAGCTGATGCAGATTACCGTAGACCTTCCCGAGGCACCGACTCGGTCAACCTCGATCAGCTGGGCGAAGTCACCGACACCATCTCCAAGGCACTGGACGCCGATTCCGTGTACGCCAATGCCGCTCCCTATGAGCTTGAGGTCAGCTCCCCGGGTTTGTCCCGTCCGTTGACCGTTCCCCGCCATTGGGGGCGCGCCGTGGGGCGAATGGTCAACATCACCCTGACTGACGGCAGCAAGCTGCACGGCCGGATCTGTGAGGTGGGCGACGATGAGGTGCAGCTTGCCGTACACCACGCCCCGGCCAAGAAGGGCATGAAGGAGAAGGTGGATGACCCGCGTCCCTTCGCCCTGGCTGAGATTCGCAAAGCCGTCGTTGATGTGGAATTCAACCGCACCGACGAGCACCTGGACATCATCGACGTAGAAGACCCGGAGGCCTGAGCATGGACATCGATATGGATGCACTGCGCACCTTGGAAAAGACCCGAGACATCCCCATGGATGTCTTGATCACCACCATCGAGTCGGCCCTGCTGCTGGCCTACAACAAGACCGAGGGCGCCATGCCCAACGCCCGCGCCGTCATTGAGCGCGGCAACGGGCACGTGGCGATCATGGTTGAGGACTATGACGAGCACGGTGTGCTGCTGGGCGAGTTCGACGACACCCCACTGGGCTTCGGCCGCATCGCGGCCTCCACCGCCCGCCAGGTGATCATGCAGCGTCTGCGTGAGGCGGAGGATGACCAGGTGGTCGGCGAATACCGCTCGCGCGTAGGCGGACTGATCTCCGGCACCATCCAGCAGGCACCAGCGCCCACATGGTGCAGGTCAACGTCGGAGACGTCGAGGCGGTGTTGCCCCCGCCGGAGCAGGTTCCCGGTGAACGCTACAAGCACGGCGAGCGGCTGCGCGCCTTCGTGGTGTCCGTGGAGCGCGGCACCAAGGGGCCGGCCATCACCCTGTCCCGCTCGCACCCGTCCCTGGTGCGCCAGCTCTTTGAAATGGAAGTCCCGGAAATCGCCGACGGCGTCGTGGTCATCGAGGCGCTGGCCCGCGAGGCCGGGCACCGCACCAAGATTGCGGTGCGCGCCACCGAGGTCGGCGTGAACGCCAAGGGCGCCTGCATCGGTGAAATGGGCACCCGCGTGCGTGCGGTGATGAACGAGTTGAATGACGAGAAGATCGACATCGTGGACTACAACGAGGACCCGGCCAAGTTCATTGCCGCGGCCCTGTCGCCCTCGAAGGTCAACTCCGTGGAAATCCTGGACGAGGCCGAACGCCGCGCCCGCGTCATCGTGCCGGACGGGCAGCTGTCCCTGGCGATCGGCAAGGAAGGGCAGAACGCCCGCCTGGCCGCCAAGCTCACCGGCTGGCGCATTGACATCCTGGCCGCCTCCGGCGGAAAGGAACCGCGCTACTAGCTGCGACGGGAAGTCCCGGTCGGGTACGTGATAGTTACCTCACACGCGCACCGGGGCATAAACGCGCTAGACTATTAGTTGGCTCATTTAAAGAAAAAGTGGAAGTGGGAAGTCCCAAGGGCATGAAGCTGCATCAGCAACGCACCTGTCTGGGATGCCGCACCACCACGAACATGGATGAGCTCATCCGTTGGGTACTGCACCCTGGCGCCCCGCAACCGCGGGCGCGGCTGGCCGTGCTGAGCCCGGCGCCCGGACGTGGCGCCTGGACGCACCCGACACCAAAGTGTGTGCAGCAAGCCGTACACCGCAAGGGATTTGCCCGTGCCTTTCGCGCACAGGTGGATACCGGGTCGGTGCTCGAGGATTTTGCTGCATACGAAGCTCGACTGGCACCCCGCCAGCGAACTGGCAGAGATAAGGAAAGCGGGTCAGAAATCTGATGGCTACCCGATGAGTCCGCAACGATGAGCGCCAAACGATGACAAATCAGTTTCGCGTATTCCACCGTGCGGCGGAAGACCAAGACGAACTAATCCACTGATCTGCCGAAACCCATTTCCCCTGTGGCGTGGAGTGACGGCCGATCACACTGATACAGGAGAGATGTGGCTAAACTCCGCGTTCACGAGCTCGCCAAAGAGCTCGGAATCACCTCTAAAGACGCATTGAATAAATTACAGGAAATGGGCGAATTCGTTCGTTCCGCTTCCTCCACCGTCGAGCCCCCGGTCGTGCGCAAGCTGCGCGCCGCCTTTGGCGGTTCGGCCCCCGCTG
>NZ_BAXF01000051.1:0-10443 GCF_001310435.1 Arthrobacter sp. JCM 19049
CGAGCAGCGCCGTGCGGCCGAAAGCCTGACCGGACCGCTGTGCATCCTGGCCGGGGCGGGCACCGGCAAGACCCGGGCAATCACCCACCGCATCGCCCACGGGGTCTATACCGGGGTGTACCAGCAACACCGTGCTGGCCCTGACCTTCACCACCCGTGCCGCAGCGGAGATGCGCACCCGGCTGCGCCACCTTGGCGCCAACGGGGTGCAGACCCGCACCTTCATGCTGCGGCGCTGCGCCAGCTGCAGTACTTCTGGCCGCAGTCCATTGGCGGCACCCTGCCGAACCTGATTGAGCACAAGGCGCCGTTGGTGGCCGAAAGCGCGCGCCGGTTGCGCATTTCCAGCGACCGGGCGATGGTGCGCGACCTGGCCTCCGAAATTGAGTGGGCGAAGGTCTCGATGCATTCGGTGGAAACCTACGCCAAGGTGGTCGAGGGCCGGGAGCTGCCCAACGGGCTGGAGCCGGTGACGATGGTGCGCATCTTCCAGACCTATGAGGAGCTGAAGGACGACCGCCAGGTCATCGACTTTGAAGACGTCCTGATGCTCACCGCCGCCATCCTGGAGGACGATGAGAAGGTCGCCGCCAGCGTGCGTGCCCAGTACCGGCACTTCGTGTGGATGAGTACCAGGACGTTTCCCCGCTGCAGCAGCGCCTGCTGGATTTGTGGCTGGGGGAGCGGCGGGACATCTGCGTGGTGGGAGACGCTCCCAGACCATCTACTCGTTCACCGGGGCGACCTCCGACTACCTGCTGAAGTTCCGCCAACGCTACCCGGAGGCCGACGTAGTCAAGCTGGTGCGCGACTACCGTTCCACCCCCGAAGTGGTGGCCCTGGCCAACAAGATCCTGGCCACGCGCCGCATTGAAACCTCCGTGCCGGACCGCATGGTCACCTGGCCTGAACCGCTGGAGCTGATCGCCCAGCGCGAGCACGGCCCGGAACCGGAGTTCTTCGAGGCCAGTGATGACGCGCACGAGGCGGAGGAAGTCGCCCAGCGGATCAAGGCACTGCTGAGCAACGGCCAGGACGTCAGCGAAATCGCCATCCTGTACCGCACCAACGGCCAGTCCGAGGCCTTCGAACAGGCCCTGACCGCCCACTCCATCCCGTATGTGATGCGCGGCGCCGAACGCTTCTTCTCCCGCACCGAGGTCAAGGAGGGGATGCTCGCGCTGCGCGCGGCCCTGCACGTGGAATCGGAGATCCCGGCACCCAGATGGTGCGCGACGTGCTTTCCTCCCACGGCTACGCCCCCCACCCGCCGACTGCCGGCGGGGCCCAACGCCAACGCTGGGAATCGCTCTCGGCGCTGGTGCGTCTGGCCGATGACATGGCCGCCGCCCGCGACCAGGGAGGCGAGCAGATTACCTGCGGGAGATCATCACCGAACTTGAGGAACGCGCCGCTACCCAGCACGCGCCCACGCTGAACGGGGTCACCCTGGCCTCCTTCCATGCGGCCAAGGGCCTGGAATGGGATGTGGTCTTCTTGGCCGGGCTCAGTGACGGCTGGTGCCGATCACCTATGCCAAGGACCAGGCCGGCTACGACGAGGAACGGCGACTGCTGTACGTGGGGATCACCAGGGCCCGGCTGCAGCTGTTCCTCTCCTGGTCGTTAGCCCGCACACCAGGAGGACGCGCCCACCGCCAGCCCTCACGCTTCCTGGACGGGATCCGCGCCGTGCCGCGTTCCTCGGCCCGCCAGCCAAGCCGGCGGCGCAAGGAACAGAAACTGACGCCGGCCGTGTGCCGGGAATGCGGCTCGTTCCTCAGCAGCGCCCGTGAACGCAAGCTGCGCCGGTGCTCGGACTGTCCGGCCGCCTACGACGAGCAGCTCTTTGAGACACTGCGCGGCTGGCGCAGTGAGGTGTCCCAGGCGAACTCGGTTCCCGCGTTCGTGGTGTTCACCGATTCAACGCTGATGGCCATTGCCGAGGACAAACCCGGTACGCTGCAGGAGCTGGGCCGGATTTCCGGGGTGGGCAAATCCAAACTTGAACGCTACGGGCAGGCCGTGCTGGACCTGGTGAACCAGGCTGAGAGCCGCCGGCCCGTACCGTGATGCGGTAACGCGCTGCGGGGCCGCGGCCAGCCGGTCTATCCCCAACCGGTGACCCGCATCGCCCGGGGCGGTGAGTGCGGGCCTAGGGTGGGGATCCCACGTCCGGCAGCCCGGGCACGAACTTCTAGAATCGGAGGCTTGGCATGCCAGCGCATCCCACCACAGTGGATTTCTATGCCGAGGATGACATCCCGGTACGCATCGTGCGTTCCACCAAACGACGCAAGACCGTCTCCTCCCAGTGGAAGGATGACCGCTTTGTCGTCTCGGTCCCGGCGGCATTGACCGAATCGGCCGAACGCACCTTTGTCGAGGAGATGCTCAAGAAGTTCCGTCAGCGCAAGCGCACCACCGACTGGGCGCTGAGTGATGAGGCGTTGATGCAGCGGGCCATCGCCCTGGACCGGCACTACACCGGGGGTTTGGCCGCGCCGGCCTCGGTGCGCTGGGTCAGCAACCAGACCAAGCGCTGGGGTTCGGCGACCGTGTACGAGCGCCGCATCCGGCTCTCCACGCGCCTGCAGTACATGCCGCAATGGGTTCAGGACTATGTGCTGGTGCACGAACTGTGCCACCTGGTGGAACCGGCGGACGGGCACGGCCCGCGCTTCAACGGGCTGCTGAACCGTTTCGAGCGGCGGCGCGAAGCCGACGAATACCTCAAGGCCTTTAGCGCCGGCTACCGGGCCCACGCCCGGGAGATGGGGCGCCCGGATGATCAGCTCGAGGACCTGGATGAGGGTGGGGACCTGGAGCACGGCTAAGCGGTCCGCCGGCGCTCGCCGTCCTTCCGGGGCTGCATCCCTTGAGAAACGGGCTGGGCCCCGACGAGCACGGTCGTCGGGGCCCAACCCGTGAACGAATCAGCCGGTCTGGCTACGGCTTCGGCTCCTGCGGGCCGTCAGGGTCTTCTGGATCCTGCGGATCATCGGTGGCCTCAAAACCGCCGTCGAGCAGCTTGCCCAGCTGGGCGTCAAAGTCCTCGAACTCCGACGCCGCGGTCTCCCGGCGGCTGGTGAAGCTGGCCGGATCATCAAGATCCTCGGCGGTGGGCATCAGGTCCGGGTGATCCCAGACCGCGTCGCGGCCCTCGGTACCGCGTTCGGCATCCAGGTGCTCCCACAGGGCAGTGGCCTCGCGCAGGCGGCGGGGACGCAGCTCCAGGCCCACCAGGGAGGCGAACGTGTTCTCCGCCGGTCCGCCCGAGGCACGGCGGCGACGGAAGGTTTCGCGCAGGTGCTCGGAGAACGGCAGGTTCTTCGCGGCCAGGGACACCACATGGTCCACCCAGCCTCGATGAGCGCCAGGGTCAGTTCCAGGTTCTTCAGCGCCCGTTCCTGCGCCTCGGTGCGCTGCGGGGTGAACAGGCCCTCGCCAAGCATCTGCTGCAGGGACTCCGGGTTTGACGGGTCGACATCGCGCACCGCCTCTTCGATGCGGGACATGTCGATGTGGATGCCCCGCGCGTAGCTTTCCACCGCGCCGATCAGCTTCGAGGACAGCCACGGGACCCGCTGGAACAGACGCACATGGGCGGCCTCACGCAGCACCACGTACAGCAGGATTTCCTGCTCCGGGATCTCCAGCCCCTCGCCAAAGGTCTGCACGTTGGTGGCCACCAGCCCCGGGGTATTCCCGGCCAGGGGCAGACCAATGTCCGTGCCGCCCAACACGTCCTTGGCCAGGGCGCCAGCGCGGTGCCCAGCTGGGCGCCGAACATGCTGCCGCCCAGGTTGCGGAAGATCTGGTCGGAATTGCCCAGCATGCCCTTGATCTGTTCGGGCAGATGCTCCTGCATCGAGGAGGTGATCGCTTGATCACCGATTCGGCGATCGGCTCGGTCAGCTGCTTCCAGGTGCCAGGGTCTTGTCGAACCACTTGCGGCGGGTCCACGCCTCCAGCGGCATGCCGGTGCCTTCAAAGACGGTCGCGTTATCCAGCCACATGCCGGCCAGGTGGGATGCGTCGGCGATGGCGCTGCGCCGCGATTCGCTCACGGCCGGGTCTTCGCTGGCGTAGGCCTGCAGGGCGGTGTCCGAAGCCAGTTTCCAGTTCACCGAGCCCTCGGCGGGATTGGACTGCATCATCGCCGACATGAAGGCCTGGGCCTGTTGCATCATCTGCTGCATTGCCGCGGGATTGTTCGCCTGGTCGCCCAGCGCGGCCCGCAACTGTGGTGGAAGATTGTTGGGATCGAATCCACCACCGAAGAGTTGTCCAAACATCGCAGCAAAAGGATCCTGTGGGTCATTCTCGTCGTCCGACCCGTACGGTCGATTATTTGGTGGGTTCTGTGCCATGTAATAAAAGTACCCGTTAGAGCTGAGCGTTGACATAGATCCACGCCCCAGTTCGCTTTCGGCACACCGAATATACCTCTGTGTGCGGATGAAGTTCCCTGGGCTTATTCAGTAGGCTAGGAGTGGTCGTTTGTCCCCAAATGGCCGAGCCACAACTTTTATGTCCGCGGCGGGAGCGACTTACGTGCAAGAGATGGAACCACTGCCAGGAGCTGACCCAGCCCAAACGCGGGAATCCGCAACCACCAGCTCCCCTCGGCCGCGGGGCACCATCGCCGGAACCATTGCGCTGCTGCTGGTGGCGGTGATTTCCTTCCTGCCCACCAACTTTGTGGTCGAATCACCGGGCCCGGTGGTCAACACGCTGGGCGAGCTGGACGGACATCAGCTGTTGAGCATCAAGGACGCCAAGACCTTTGAGACCGAAAGCCAGTTGGACATGACCACGGTCTACGTCCAGGGCGGCGGGCAGCACCGGGTGACCGTCCCGGTGATCCTGGAGGCGTTGGTGAATCCCACCAAGGACGTGGTGCAGGAAGAGACCGTACTGCCGCGCGGGGTGACCAGCGATGAGCTGAGCCAGCAGAACGATTCGCTGATGGCCTCCAGCCAGGAGCTGTCGGTGGCCGCGGCCCTGAATGAACTGCAGATCCCCTTCACGACCACCCTGCAGGTGGTGGGCTTCGGCGATCCGCTCAACCAGGGAGCTGCGTGAGGGGGACGAGCTGGAGAAGATCAACGGTGAACCCATCAAGGACCTGGCCCAGCTGAAGCAGGCCCTGACCCGCCAGGGGACGAAGCCGTCCACACTGACCGTCAAGCGTGAGGGCCAATCGGTGGACGAAGAGGTGAGCACCGCCGCAGCCGAGGACGGGACCCGGCAAATTGGCGTGTTCCTGAAGCCGGAATACACCTTCCCCATGGACGTGAACTTCGGGGTGGAGGACATCGGGGGACCCAGCGCCGGGATGATGTTCGCCCTGGCCATCATCGACCAGCTCACCGAAGGGTCCCTGGCCGGGGACACCCACGTGGCCGGCACCGGGGCGATCACCGATGACGGCAAGATCGAACCCATTGGCGGGATCGCCCAGAAGATGGCCGCCGCCCAGCGCGCCGGCGCCGAGGTGTTCCTGGCCCCGGCAGATAACTGCCCCGACGTGCAGGACCGGGTCCCCAAGGACCTGGACGTGGTGAAGGTGTCCACCCTGGCCGAGGCCCGCCAGGCCCTGAGCCGCATCGCCTCGGGAACCGACCCGCAGCAGCTGCCCACCTGCACCTTGAAGTGAGCCCCGCGGCGGGTTCCGCTAGCCAAACCCCCGCAGACCAGATACCAATGTAAGTAAATACACGCGTCTCGGCACGAACTTTGCTCACCGGGACCTTGAGTGTGAGGAAAAAATAGTGTCATTCGGACCTGACAGTCCATTCGGAGGGCCCCCGCGGGGATCCGATGAGCCCAAGCGCCCACCGAACCCGCCGAATCGGAAAACCTCGCCGCTGACGTTGACGATTTTCGCGGTGGGTATCCTCGTCGCGCTGTTCGTCTTCTTCTCGAACTTCTACGCCGACATCCTCTGGTTCAACCAGCTGGGATACTCGGAGGTGTATTGGACCGAGAAGATCGCCAAGGTGGTCATCTTCATCGTTGCCGCCGCCCTCATGGCCGTGCCGATGTGGCTGTCCATGCGCAGCGCCTACAAGCACCGCCCGGTGTACGCGCCCAGCTCAAACCGCCCGGACATGATGTCCCGCTACCAGGCGCAGCTGGAGCCGATCCGCCGCTTCTTGATGATCGGCATCCCCGTGGTGATCGGTGTGTTCTCCGGAATCGCGGTGGCCGGCCAGTGGCAGACCATCCTGCTGTTCATGAACCAGCAGGAGTTCGGCACCACCGACCCGCAGTTCAACATGGACATCAGCTTCTTCGTGTTCACCCTGCCGTTCATCGGACTGATCAACGGGTTCCTGATTTCGGTGGTCCTGCTCGGCGGGGTGGCCGGGCTGCTGACCCACTACCTCTACGGCGGGATCCGCATCGAGGAACGCGGGGGAGTGACCATCGGCAAGGCCGCCCGGGTGCACACCGCCGTCGTCGTGGCCGTCTTCCTGGTGCTGCAGGGCGTGAACTACTGGATTGGCCAGTACGAGACGCTCACCGACCAGTCCGGCCGCGTGGCCGGTGCCTGTACAAGGACGTGCACGCGGTCATCCCGGCGCGGATGATCCTGGCGATCATCGCCGTGCTGATTGCCATCACCTTCATCATTGCCGCCTTCACCGGGCGCTGGCGCCTGCCGCTGATCGGCACCGCGATGCTGGTGGTGACCATGATCGTGGCCGGGGGCATCTACCCGTTCCTGGTCCAGGAATACCAGGTGCAACCTTCGCAGAAGTCCCTGGAACGCGAATACATTGACCGCAACATCAAGATGACGCGGGAGGCCTATGGCCTGCAGGATGTGGAGGTGACCCCGTATGAGGCGAAGGTGACCGCCGAATCCGGTGCGCTGGCTGCCGAGAAGGCGACCACCACCAACATCCGCCTGCTGGATCCGAACCTGGTTTCCGCGGCGTTCGCCCAGCTGCAGCAGTTCCGCAGCTACTACGCGTTCCCCACGAACCTGAACGTTGACCGCTACGAGATCGACGGCAAGACCGAGGACACGGTCATCGCCGCCCGTGAGATCACCGTGGACCCGAACGATTCGTGGATCAACCAGCACATCACCTACACCCACGGCTACGGCCTGGTGGCCGCCTACGGCAACCGCGTGGCCGCCGGCGGACGCCCGGACTTCATGCTCGGGGGCGTGCCGACCAGCGGTGAGCTGGCCAGCGATGAAAGCTACGAACCGCGGATCTACTTTGGTGAGCGGTCCCCGGACTACTCGATTGTTGGTGGCCCGGAGGACTGGCAGCCGCGTGAACTGGACCGCCCCAGCACCGGCTCCGAGGGTGAGGATGTGCGCTACACCTTCGAGGGCGACGGCGGGCCGAACATCGGCAACTTCTTCAACCGCCTGGTGTACTCGCTGAAGTTCGCGTCCACCGACCTGCTGCTCTCGGATGCGGTGAACGCCGAATCCCAGATCATCTACGACCGCAACCCGCGCGAACGCGTGAGTAAGGTCGCCCCGTACCTGACCCTGGATTCGAACGCCTACCCGGCGATCATCGACGGTCGGGTGAAGTGGATCGTGGATGGCTACACCACCTCCAACGCCTACCCGTACTCGCAGCAGCAGCAGCTGGAATCGGCGGTGACCGATTCGTTGACCAACGCCTCGGAATTCGACCGGCTCTCGGGCCGGGTGAACTACATCCGCAACTCGGTCAAGGCTACCGTGGATGCCTATGACGGTTCGGTGGACCTGTACGCCTGGGATGACCAGGAGCCGATGCTCAAGGCCTGGCAGCAGATTTTCCCGACCTCGGTCAAGCCGATGTCGGAGATGTCCGGCGAACTGATCGAGCACGTGCGCTACCCGGAGGACATGTTCAAGGTGCAGCGTGAGGTGCTGACCACCTATCACGTGACTAACCCGGACACGTTCTACGAAGCCAACGACGCCTGGGCCGTGCCCAGCGATCCGACGGCCAGCAGCGGGGACGTGAAGCAGCCTCCGTACTACATGTCGTTGAAGATGCCGACCCAGGATGATGCGACGTTCTCGCTGACCACCACGTTCATCCCGGCCGCTTCGCGCAACGGGCAGCAGCGCAACGTGCTGTTCGGTTTCCTCTCCGCCAACGCTGACGCCGGCGGGGAAGCGGGCGTGAAGAACGAGGACTACGGCAAGCTGCGGCTGCTGGAGCTGCCGCGCGACACCGCGGTCCCCGGCCCCGGCCAGGCACAGCAGAACTTCGACACGAACACCCGGGTCACCACCCAGCTGAACCTGCTGCGTCAGGGTGCCTCGGAGGTCAAGGGCGGCAACCTGCTCTCGCTGCCGGTGGGCGGCGGTGTGCTCTACGTGCAGCCGGTCTACGTGCAGTCTTCGGGCCAGACCAGCTTCCCAACCTGCGCAAGGTCCTGGTGGCCTTCGGTGACGAGGTCGGGTTCGCTGACACCCTGGGCGAAGCTGGATGAGATCTTCGGAGGCGACTCCGGAGCGGTGACCCAGGAGCATGATGGTGCCGACCCGGGCGACTCGCCGGATGACGAGCAGCCCAAGGCCCCGGAGCAGACCGACTCGGAGAAGCTGACCCAGGCGCTGAAGGACGCGAACGAAGCCATCAAGCGCGGCCAGCAGGCCCTGTCCGATGGTGACTTCGGTGCCTATGGTGAAGCCAGAAGGCCCTGGAGGACGCCTGAGCCGGGCGCTGGAGGCCGATGGGACCGAGGCCCCGGCCCCGGAGGAAAGCGGCGCTCCGACCGAGCAGCCGCAGGATGGGAACTAGTCCCGGCCAGCCCCAGGTAGCCCGATTTGCATTCCGCTCCGCGATGATGAAGAATAGTCTAGTCATCGCGGGGTGGAGCAGTTCGGTAGCTCGCCGGGCTCATAACCCGGAGGTCGAAGGTTCAAATCCTTCCCCCGCCACATAAGACAAAAAGGTGGAAACGATTCGTTTCCACCTTTTTGCATGTCCGGACGATTTGATGCCCTCCAACCCGGGCCGTGTCGCAAGGGGCGCAGGAATGGCCCGGTGGCCCTAAAGCTACCCAACGCCGGGCGGCGGTAGGCGCTATGGCGTCTCAGGGCTCACCGCGCGGTCCGGATGAGACTTTGTGTCCAGCAAGGCCTGCCGGCTCATTTACGGGATCGCAAGGGGCGCGCACGCCTTCGGGGACAGTGGTTCCGGCAGCCCCCGCGTGATCGGGGGCTGGATTCTCTGACAGGCATCATTCAACAGTGGCGGCATAATCCCGCCACGTCATGCCGGGGGATGGCGGGAAAGTCTCCGGTGACGAAGGTCACTGGCCCAGGATTAGCCATGGAGTTCAAGGATTGGTAATGTTGTATTTACCGACGCGGGGTGGAGCAGTTCGGTAGCTCGCCGGGCTCATAACCCGGAGGTCGAAGGTTCAAATCCTTCCCCCGCCACGAGATAAGAGGAGATCCGAAAGGATCTCCTCTTTTGCTTTATCCGGCGCAATCGCTTGGCCGGTTTCCGGGCCTGGCGCGCAGCCTCAAGCGGACCAGATAAACCCGTGGCCGCCACCAGAACGGTGACGGCCACGGATGCTGTTGCTGCCTACAGGTACTAGTTCTCCAGGCGCCGGTCTGCTTGGACTTCAGCGCCGCGAGACGAGCCTCAATTTCGGTCTGCTCTCCCAGATCCTCCAGCTGCTCGAACTGGGAGTCCAGGCTGGAAGAAGCCAGTTCGGAGGCGCCGCGGACCCGTGCCTCCTCGCGGCGAACCTTTTCCTCGAAGCGGCTGATCTCGCTGGTGGCGTCCATGATGTTCACGGACTTGACCGCTTCGTTGATCTGGTTCTGGGCGGCAGCGGCCTTCGAACGGGCCGTCAGCTCGTCCCGCTTGGAAACCAGTTCGGTGCGCTTGCTCTTCATCTGCTCCAGGCCGGTCTTCAGCTTCTCAACAATTTCACGTTGTGAAGCGATGGTCGGCTGCGCGCTCTTCATTTCGCTTTCGGCCTGCATCTGGCGCTGGATGGCCACCTTGGCTAGGTTGTCGAACTTCGCGGCGTTGGCGTCCTCATCGGAGGTGCGGAAGTCCTCGGCCTTGTTCGAGGCGGCCAGGGCTTGGTGCCCCACTCGCTGGCGGCCTGCTCGTCCTCCCGGTAGTCGTCTTCCAGCATCCGCAGGTTGCCGATGGTCTGGGCCACGGCCTGTTCGGCCTCGGCGATGTTGTTCGTGTAGTCGCGGATCATCTGATCCATCATCTTCTGCGGATCCTCGGCTGAATCGATCATGGCGTTGATGTTCGCCTTGGCCAGCTGGGCAACGCGGCCAAAAATGGACTGCTTGGTCATGATGTGAACCTTCCTATTGGTTGTAAAACAATGGTGAATCTGAACAACAGGGTCAAACCGGTAATGACGCCAGGGAAGTTAGAAGCTGCCACCTCCACCGCTGAAGCCGCCGCCCCCGCCGCCGAAGCCGCCG
>NZ_BAXF01000052.1:0-10335 GCF_001310435.1 Arthrobacter sp. JCM 19049
CGCGAACCGTGCGCGTAGGCCATGTGCGCGTGGTCCAGGTACGCGTCCACCACCGCCAGCACCCCGGCCTGCGCCCCGCGCTGGCGGCCCAAACGTTCATGGTAGAGCTCCAGCACTGCTGGTGGCGCCGCTCAAGGTAGGCGGCGACCAGCTCGGCCTTGGACCCAAAGTTGTTGTACAGGCTCATTTTCGCCACCCCGGCACCCTGGATGATCCCGTCGATGCCGGTGGCGGCGATCCCGTTCGCGTAGAAACGCTGCGCCGCTTCCTGCAGCAGCCTCTCCCTGGCACTGATCAGTGGGGACATCATCCACCTCCACTAGACAGACTAGTCTAGAACCTGTGGTGGCCCAGGAACTATGACGGCCGCGGCGACGCGTCCGTGATCAGGCGCAAATCCCCCAGCAGCGGATGGTCCTGGCCGAACCAGCAGATCTCCACCTGCTCCACGAACCCTGCCTCATGCCACAGCAGCACCTGCGCCGCGCCGGGGGTCTCATCGATCTGCGCATCGAGAGGTAACGGGTTTTCCACTCCCGCCGGCAATGGGGCCGCAGCGCCCCGGCGGGTCAGGACCAGGCACTGGCCGCAGTGCGGGGCGGCTTCGACAAGGCAGGCGGCAAACTGACTGGCCAGGATCGAACTCAGCGCGGGCAACGCGGCCACGACCTCCCGCAGAAACCTGTGCTGAGCCGCGACCTGCCTCACCGGACGCCTGCCCCTGCCCCTGACCACCTCTGGGGCGCTGGCCCCGGGGCTCCTTCATGTGCCGGTCACCGGTTGGCGCAGGATGGTGCGCAGTTTATCCGGCGCACTGCGCCGGATATCACTCAAATAGATTTCGTGATGCCGCCCGGTCAGCCGCAGGCCGGCATCCGCTGCGTGGGCATGCAGCTGCCCCATCACCCCGCCCTCGTCATCGAACGAACCCACATGCAGGGTCTGCAGACACGTTCCCTCCTCCAGGCGTTCCAGACGCACCTGATCCAGCAGCGGACTGGCGCCGCTGGCCCCAATTTGCTGGCGGGCCAGGTCCAGCAGGGACGCATCGATCCAGTCCGGGACCATGGTCATCATCGTCCACAGCCATTGGGACTTGTCCCGCCGGACGGTAAAGGCCCCCATGTCCTCGGCCCACCACAGCCCCTCCAGGGGCATGACAACATAGTCCCGCCGCAGTTCGTTCTTGCTGTGGAACTTGAGTTTGTAGGCCAGCGGAAATAGGGCCCCGATGCCTGCGCAAAGCGCGGGGAGGTGTTCGGGTCACCGTGCCCGTCAATCATCAGGTACTGCAGGGCGGGCACCGCAATCCGCTGGACGCGTCCGCGCGGCGCACGATATGCCTCGATCTGCCGCTTGAAGTCCACCTTCGCTCCCACTGCGGCTCACCCCTCCCCGTCATGGGCGCACGGCCCTGAATCCTGGTGTCCAGACTACCCAGGTCACCTACCCAGCGGCAGGGGGCCTAATGCGCAGGGCGGGACAACTGCCCCTAGACTGGTGGGTATGGCCCTAACTCAGTCGGCGGTGGTGAGCACCGCAGTGGATATCCTGCAGCGGTTTGGGTTGGCCGACCTGTCAATGCGCCGCCTGGCCCGGGAACTGGACGTCCAGGTGGGGGCGCTGTACTGGCACGTAAAGAACAAGCAGGAACTGCTCGGCCAGGTCGCCGCTGCCCTGCTGAACACTCCGCAGCTCGCGGTGGATCCCACCGATTTTGCGCACCCCCGCGATGCGCTGCTGCAGTTGTGCCGCAAGCTGTATCTGACCCTGCTGCCCATCCAGGACAGCCCGGAGGTGCTTGAGGTGGCCAGCGCCCTGCAGGTGACCGGCCTGGCCCCGCTGGCCCAGCTGGATCGGCTGCTGCAGTCGGCCGGGTTGCCGGCCCAGGAGGCCGCGTTCGGCCGTCAGCTGCTGCTGAACCACATTCTGGGTCGGTGGCTACCGGCAGAACCTGGTGCAGTTGGACGTCAGCCACGAGCAGGCGGACGGGTTTGACTGGGCCCTGCAGCGGGCGGTCGCCGGGCTGTTGCCGAAGCCCACGGGCTGAGCCACAACGTCCCGCCCGCCGCAGGGCGGCAGGGAAACTAGCTCAGCTCCCCGCCGGATAGCCGCAGATAGCAGCCGGCACACAGCGACTCATACCAGACGTCCTCGCCGTCGATGGCGACCTGGTCCCCGTCGAAGACCACCTCATCGCCGACCCGGCGGGTGTTGAACATGGCCTTGCGCCCGCAACGGCAGATGGTCTTGAGCTCCTCAAGGGAGTGCGCCAGCTCCATCAGCCGGGCCGATCCGGGAAACGCGTGGGTCCTGAAATCGGTGCGGATGCCGTAGGCGAGCACCGGCACGTCATCGAGCACCGCGATGCGCAGCAGGTCATCAACCTGGTCACGGCTGAGGAACTGGGCCTCGTCCACGAGCAGGCACGCCACCGGCGGGGCATCCACGTGGGTCAGCAGCGCCTCGGGGTCCTCCCCGGAGGCGAGGGCCGCGAACTGCTCGCGCAGGTTGTCCGCGGGACCAACCACGAAATCAACTTCCCGTTCCAGTCCCAGCCGGGACACAATCGAGCTGTCCCCCTTGGTGTCGACCCCGGGCTTGGCCAGCGCGATGCGCTGGCCGCGCTCCTCATAGTTGAACGCGGCCTGCAGCAGGCTGGTCGACTTGCCCGAGTTCATTGCCCCGTAGCGGAAATACAGTTTGGCCACTGACGCTCCCTTAGCTCGTACCGGATGGCCCGGAAGCCACGGTTCCCGAGTGTAGTTTGTCCGCCCGGCGCCCCAGGAATCGGTAAATGATGCTGATCACCACCACGAACGGCACGCCAAAGACCAGGGTGAGGCGGAACTGTTCGGTGAACAGGGAGGTCACCAGCAGTCCGGCCAGCAGCAGCGCCCAGCAGCGAACCGGCCGGAAATCCGGGCAGCCGGAAGTCCGGGGTGGTGCCCTGCTGGCGATGCCGGCGGCGGAAGGCCACGTGCTGAGCAGGATCATCAGCCAGGTCGCCATGGCACCGAAGGTCGCCAGGGAAATCATGATGCCCATCCCGCCCTCGGGCACCAGGGCGTAGACCACCGCGGCGACCGCGATCCCCCCGGCGGACATCCACACCGCATGCACCGGGGCCCCGTTGGCCGCGACCCTGCCGCTGAGCGCCGGAGCGTAGCCGACCTCGGACAACGACTTCAGGGTGCGGGAGGCGGCGTACAGCTGGGCGTTCATGGCCGACAGCGCGGCCACGATCAGCACGAAGTTCAGCACCGAATCGGCGTAGGGGATCCCCACCACCTGCATCACCGTCACGAACGGGGATCCGCCGTTAAGCAGCTCATCGCGCGGGGCAATGCACAGGATCAGGCCCAGGGTGGCGATGTAGAACAGCAGCAGGCGCAGGAACGTGACCTTGAAGGCCCGGCGCACCGCCACCCGCGGCTGACGGGCCTCGGCCGCGGCGATCGCAATGACCTCCACCCCATATAGGAGAAGATCGCCACGATGACCGCACCCCATACCCCCAGCGGCCGCCAGCGAAGAACGGGGCCTGCGCGGTGTAGTTCGCCACCCCGTAGTCGGGATTGCCGCTGCCCAGCACCAGCCACCCGGCCACGATGATGAAGGCCAGCACGGCGAAGACCTTGATGGCGGAGAACCAGTACTCGGTGCTGCCAAAGGCGCGCACATTGCTCATGTTCACCCCCAGCAGCCACCGAGAACAGGACCACCCACAACAGCGGCTGCACCTGCGGGAACCACAGCTGCATGTACTGCCCGACCACACTGACCTCGGTCCCCACCGCCAGCACCAGCGCGGACCAGTACAGGTAGCGGGTCATGAACCCGGCATAGTTGCCCAGGTATTTTTGGGCGAAGAGGCCGAAGGAGCCGGACACCGGGTGCTGCACCGTCATTTCGGCGAGCGCGCCCATCACCAGCAGCGCGATCAGCCCGCCCAGCACGTAGCTGAGGATCACGCTGGATCCGGCCATCTCGATGCCCAGCTTGCTGCCCATGAACAACCCGGTGCCGATCGCGCCGCCCAGCGCGATCATGGACATCTGCCCGGAGCCCAGGGTGCGCTTCAGCCCGCCGCCGGTGGCGTGGGGCACCGTACTTTCTGACACGTACCGTCCTCGGATTCACAGTTCACCGCGCCCCACGCTGGGGCGCCGTGAACAACGCTACCGCGCCCACCCCAGGGGCCGCTGCCTGCCCCGGTCTTGGTCCCGGGACGCCAAGCTGGACTAGGTCACCGCGTTTCGACGCGTGAACTCCTCCCGCTGCCAGGCCCCGGTGTGCAGAACCTCACGCAGAATTTCCACCGCATCCCAGATATCGGTGCGCGAAAGGTACAGCGGGGTCACCCCAAAACGCAGCACCTCCGGTTCCCGGTAGTCCCCGATGACCCCGCGCTCAATCAGTGCGGCCATCACGCGTAGCCGTGGGGGTGGCGGAAGCTGACATGGCTGCCGCGCTCGGCGTGCTGCTGCGGGGTGACCAGTTCCAGTCCCAGTCCGGGGCAGCGTTCGCGCACCAGCTCGATGAACAGGTCGGTCAGCTCCAGGGACTTGGCCCGCAGTTGGTGCTGGTCCGCCTCCAGCGACACGTCCAGGCCCACCTCGAGCATCGCCAGCGAAGTGATCGGCTGGGTGCCGCACATGAAGCGGCGGGCGTCATCGGCCGGGGCGTAGTCTCATCCATGGCAAAGGGCTGGGCGTGCGACCACCAGCCGGAGAGCGGTTGCCAGAAACGCCGCTGGTGCCGGGCGTTGACCCAGATGAACGCCGGGGCGCCCGGCCCGCCGTTGAGGTACTTGTACGTACAGCCCACCGCATAGTCCGCGTCGGCCCCGTTCAGGTCCACCGGCACCCGCGCCGGCGGCGTGGGCCAAATCCCAGATCGCCAGCGCCCCGGCCTCATGGGCGGCGGCGGTGATGGCGGGCATGTCCCACATCCGCCCGGTGCGGTAGTTCACGTGGGACAGGGAGATCAGCGCGGTGTCCGGCCCCAGGGCGGCCAGCAGTTCGTCCTGGGTGTCGATCAGCCGTACCTCGTAGTCCACGCCGGTTTCGGTGGTGACCGAGTTCAGCAAATCCGCCAGGCCCTGGGCGATGTAGATGTCGGTGGGGAAGTTGTCCCGCTCGGTGATGATTACCCGGCGCCCGGGTCCGTCGACCTGCTGGATGCGCAGCGCCGAGGCCAGCGCCTTGAACAGGTTCAGGCTGGTGGTATCCGTGACCACCGTTTCCCCGGGGTTGGCCCCCAGCAGTGTTCCGAGCTTGTCGCCCAGCCGGGTGGGAAGCTCAAACCAGCCCGCGGTGTTCCAGGAGCGGATCAACCCCTGGCCCCACTGTTCGTTCACCACTTCGGCGGCCCGTTCGGCCGCCCCGACCGGCAGCGGCCCCAGCGAATTGCCGTCCAGGTAAATCACCGCCTCGGGCAACACAAAACGGTCCCGAAAGCGGGCCAGGGGATCCTGGCGGTCCAGGGCCTGCAGGGCTTCGCGACTGGTCTGAGTGCTCATCGTGACCTTTCAACAAACGGTGCGCCGGTGTCTGCGCGTGATCGGAGGTGAAACCCCATCATAGAATTGGAATCAAGATTGTGGTGGCGCAGCGAAGTTCTGCGCAAGAAGGGCCGGAGGTTCCGTGGCTGATTCGAAATTCCCCGTGCCCGAGGATGGTGCGTCGAATCCGGTTCGCGTCGATGCGACGGACCTGGCGATCCTGGCGGAACTGGGCCAGGATGCCCGTGTGGCCAACAACGTGCTCGCCGCCCGGGTGGGCCTGGCGCCCTCCACCTGCCTGGGACGGGTGCGGGCGCTGCAGGCCCGCGGGATCATCCAGGCTATGAGGCCCGCATCAACGAGAAGCTGCTGGGGGTGAGCGTCAACGCCATGATCTCCATCGTGGTCGCCGCCCATGCCCGGGACCGGATGCTGCCCTCGGCCCAGGCTCTGGGTGCGCTGCCCCAGGTGCGTGACGTGTTCGTGCTGGGCGGGACGCCGGACCTGCTGGTGCGGGTGGCCACCAGCACCATCGACGAGCTGCGGGACTTTGTGGCCCGCCACCTGGGCGCGAACCCCGCCTTTTCCTCCACCCAGACCAGCATCATCTTCGAACATCTACGTTGAAAACCGCCGGCGGACGCCGGGGAACGCTGGTGCAGGCCGGCGGGCCGGCGTGCGCGGCGGTTCTCATCCTCGTCTCATCTGGCTTGGGGAGAATGGATCACATGGGTAGGCAGGCAATCTTTCGCATCCTGGTCGTGGTGACAGTCATCGTGCTGCTCACCCTGGGCGCCGTGGGAATCGCCCACGTGCTTTCCGGGCCGACACAACGAGACCTGGGGCCGGGGGTGGTCGTGGACCAGCCGCCCACCGATCCGCCGGGCACCGGCAGCGACCCGTCTCCCGGGTCCGAAGAGCCCACCCCGAAGGTCGGTGACCCACCGGCCAGCGGAAAGGCCACACCCAAGCCAAGCCCCACCCCCAAACCCACCCCGTCGCGCTCCCACGGGCCGGTCAAGCCCCTGCCGCCCACCTCCCCCTCGACGCCGCGCGTCACCGATGACGATGACGACGACGATGACTGGGATGATGATCAATGGGACGATGATGACGACTATGACGACGACTAGGCCGCGCCAGCGGCGCATGCCCATCCGGGCCCAGGTGATCACCGGGATGATCCTGCTGGTGGCCATTGCCCTGGCCACCGCCGGCACGGCCATGTACGTGCTGGAGCGCCACGAGCTCAACGACCGGCTGGATGACTCGCTGATCCGCACCGTGGAGGAATACCGGGTGCTGGCCGAGACCGGGGTGGATCCGCAAACCAAACAGGCTTCCAGCACGCCGAGGACCTGCTGTACACCGCGATGCAGCGCACCGTGCCGGCCCGCTACCAGGGGATGCTGGGCCTGAGCGCCGATCAGCTGCAGTGGACCGCGCCGCATTCGGTGACACTGCGCCTGGAGGATGACCCGGAATTCCTGGAGTGGGCCAAGAACAGTTCCACCGACGCCGGGTGCGCATCGAGAATGTCTCCACCCAGCACAGCACCTACCGGGCCATGGTGGTGCCCATCCAGCTGGCCTCGGATCCCAAGCCGGCCCGTTTTGTGCTGGCCTATGACTACACTTCCGAGGTCCGGCACATCAACACCCAGATCATGGTGTTCATCGCCGCCGGGGCCATGGTCGTGGTGCTGGCCTCCATCGCGGCCTGGCTGATCGTGGGGCGGATGCTCGAACCCATCCGCCGGCTGCGGGACACCGCCCGGCAGATCTCCGAATCCGATGTCTCCTCCCGCATCGAGGTGACCGGCCACGACGAGTTCGCCGAGCTGACGGTGACCATCAATGAGATGCTCGACCGCCTGGAGGCGGCCCTGCAGTCCCAACGCCAGCTGCTGGATGATGTGGGCCACGAACTGCGCACCCCGGTGACCATCATCCGCGGGCACCTGGAGCTGATGGACGTGCAGGACGCCGAGGATGTGGCCCAGACCCGGGAAATTTCGCTGGATGAGCTCAAGCGGATGTCGCTGCTGATCAACGACCTGGTGACCCTGGCCGGGGCGAACCAGGCCGACTTCGTGGTCAGCCGGCCCTGCGAGGTGGGAGCGCTGCTGGATGACATCCTGGACAAGGCCCGGGGCCTGGGCGAACGGGACTGGCGCATCGGGCATCGTGCCGAGGCCAGCGTCAGGCTCGACGCCTCGCGCATCACCCAGGCGGTGCTGCAGTTAAGCGCCAACGCGGTGAAGTTCTCCAGCCCCGGCTCCGCATCGATTTGGGTTCGGCCTGGTGCACAATGACGGATCAGCCGTGCCTGCGCCTGTGGGTGCGCGATGGCGGGGTGGGCATCGCCCCCGATGACCTGCAGCGGATCTTCGAGCGTTTCGGGCGCGGGAAGAACAGTGAACGGGCCATGGGTTCGGGCCTGGGGCTGAACATCGTCGCGGCCATCGCCGAATCCCATGGTGGTAAGGTCTGGGTGGATTCAACCCCCGGAAGCGGTTCCACGTTCTACATCGACATCCCCCTAGCCGAAGGAGCCCCCACCCCATGAGCCGGATCCTGATCATCGAAGATGAGGCACGGATCAGTTCGTTCATCGCCAAGGGCTTGAAGGCCGCCGGTTTCGCCCCCGCCGTGTGCGACACCGCCGCGGACGGGTTCGAGCACGCCCAGAACGGCTGCTACGAACTGATCATCCTGGACATCGGACTGCCCGACGAGGACGGGTTCAGCCTGCTGCGCCGGATGCGCTCGGCGCATATCGATTCGCCGGTCATCATTCTCACCGCCCGCAACTCGGTGGATGACACCGTCACCGGGCTGCGGGACGGGGCCGATGACTACATGGCCAAGCCCTTCCACTTTGATGAGCTGCTGGCCCGGGTGCGGCTGCGGCTGCGCAGCGAGGACAACGGCGCGGACACCGCGGTGCTTGAGCACGGCAGCCTGCGCATGGACCTGCTGCGCCGGGTGGTGGAGGTCGACGGGGCGGAGGTGGATCTCTCGGCCCGTGAGTTCTCGCTAACCGAGGCGTTCCTGCGCAATCCCGGGCAGGTGCTCAGCCGGGAACAGCTGCTCTCCCGGGTGTGGGGCTATGACTTCGACCCGGGCTCCAACGTGGTGGACGTCTACGTGCGCTACCTGCGCAACAAGCTCGGCGGAGCACGCTTTGAGACGGTGCGCGGCATGGGTTACCGGCTCGCCCGGGAAGCCTAGCGGTTCCCGCCGGCGGGGGCGGCCGAACAGTGCGGCTGGGTGTTTGCTCGATGTCCACCGAAGGTGAATTGTAAGCGGCGCGGCCGGTGGCTACGGTGCTGGTGAGGGTTCGCGGCGCCCGCCCGAACCGGATACCAGGCAGAGCGGGATCACGGGAGCGCAGCGTGTCAACACAGATCATGAAGCAAATCGAGCGGACGCTGCGCAACGGACCGGGCGGGCAGGGCCCGCTGGTCAGCGTGGCCGACCACGCCCGGCAGCTGTCGGTGGACGAGCTGTCCTATCTCATCCAGGCCACCTCCCCCACCGAAAGCGCCGAACTGTTCCAGGCCCTGGACGCCGAGACCCGGCTGCGGGTGTTCCAGGACCTGGCCCCGGCCTACCAGGCAAGCTGCTCTCGGTGCTGCAGGGCCAGGACATCAACTCCCTGGTGGAGGCGTTGGCCCCGGATGACCGGGCCTCCCTGCTCGATCAGCTGCCCGCCGCCGTGCGGGAGGAGCTGCTCACCTCGCTCAGCGCCGACCAGCGCCAGATGACCGCGCTGGTGCTTGGCTACCCCCGCACCGCGATCGGCCGCTACATGTCCCCGGCCGTGCTGGGCCTGGATGAGAACTTCACCGCCGGGCAGGCGCTGGAGTACCTGCGCTCGCGGATCCGCGAACCAGAGACCGTCTACCTGCTGCCGGTGATTGACCAGGACCGGAAACTGACCGGAGTGATCGGGATCCGCTACCTCTTGGGGGCCGAACCCGGGGACCGGCTGGCGCAGATCAGCGATGTGCCGATCAGCGCGCGGGCCGATGAAGACCGCCGGGAGGTCGCCCGAAGGTTCATGAAGCACAAGCTGGTGGCGATGCCGATCACCGATGCCGACGGACGCCTGGTGGGGATGCTGACCAACGATGACGCCTCGGCGATCCTCGATGAGGCCGCCGCGCGCAGCGCCGCACGTTCGGGCAGCTCGGAGCTGATCTCGCGCTCCTACCTGAGCACCTCTGTCCTGCGTATTGTGCGCAGCCGCATCGTCTGGCTGGTCGTGCTGGCCCTCTCCGCGGTGCTCACGGTGCAGGTGCTGGAAATCTTCGAAGACCGCCTGGACCAGGTGGTGGCGCTGGCCCTGTTCATCCCGCTGCTCACCGGCACCGGCGGGAACACCGGCAACCAGGCGGCCACCACGGTCACCCGGGCGCTGGCCGTCGGAGACGTGCGGCTGCGAGATTTGCCGCGGGTGATCTGGCGGGAACTGCGGGTGGGCACCATTCTCGGTGCGGCCCTTGGATCCCTGGGGTTCGCGGTGGCCTCACTGGTCTACGGCATGGACATCGGCGCGGTGATCGGACTGACCCTGCTCTCCATCTGTGTCATGGCCGCCTGCGTTGGAGGGTTGATGCCCCTGCTGGCCAAGAAGATCGGCGCCGACCCGGCGGTGTTCTCCAACCCGTTCATCTCGACCTTCTGCGATGCCACGGGCCTGTTGATCTACTTTTCCATCGCCACCGCGGTCCTGGGCCTGAACTAGTCCCAGGACCGCCGGGGCGCCGCCACGGGCTACGGACGGGTCTTGGAGATCCGGCGTCCCGGCCCCGGAACCGCGCG
>NZ_BAXF01000053.1:0-10289 GCF_001310435.1 Arthrobacter sp. JCM 19049
CCCCTGGGCCGGGTGCTGGCCGAGGCAGCAGAGGACATCGAACTGCTCCTGGTGGAGGTGGACCCGGCGCTCATCGACCAGGCCCGGACGGCGTTGCCGGTGCTGGAGAACGCGCGGCAGATCTAGCCTTCCACCCCCAGCGCACGGCGGTTGCCGGTGGGGAGGGCCCGTTGGCGGGCGAACTTCACAGTGGGCGGACTGGACAGCCCTAGTAGAATTAAGGCTGGAGGTGTTCATGACTCGTCGACCTACTCGCGTGCGCGGCGAACTCGAGCGCGAACTGATGCAGATCCTGTGGGACAGCACTGAACCGTTGGGGATCCGCGAAATTCAGGATGTCTTCACCGGGCATATCCCGGCCTACACCACGTTGATGACTTCCCTGGACCGGCTGGAAAAGAAGGGCCAGGTCATCCGCATCGAGGAAGGCCCGCGCAAGATCCGCTTCCGGCCCACCCATTCCGGCGGGGAGCACACCAGCCTGGCCATGACCGCCGCACTCAATGCCTCGTCGGACAGTGAGGCGGCCCTGCTGCGCTTCGCCGGCAACCTTTCCGATGAGCACCTTGACCTGCTGCGCCAGGCCATCGGCCCCAAGAGCGCGAAGCAGAAAACCCGGTAACCACCATGTTGGTTGCACTCTGCTTCGGCGTCACGGCCATCGCCCTGCTGCTGTTGGCCCCGGTCGCCCTGACCACCGGCCAATGGCAGGTACGCCGGCCCAAATTGGCGTTGGCCGGCTGGTTCGGCTCATTCTTCATCGGCGCGCTGTGCGCCGGCGCCATGGTGGTCAGCCTCGTGGTCGCCGCCGTCACCACAACCGCCTCGACCAGCCTGACCAAGGCCGTGGCGACCGCGGTATTCTCCTGGCTCGCCTTGGCCGTAGCCGGTGCGATCATTGCCCTGGTCTTCGCGTTCACCGAACCGTTGAACGCCTCCCAGCGTGCCACCCTGCGAAAGATGGCGCCCACTGCGGTGTCCCGCGAGAAGCGGGATGAGTTCACCTTCGTGCGCTTCGAGGTCGCCGAACCGGTCGCGTGCGCCGTGCCCGGGCGGCTGCCCCAGATCCTGGTGTCCACCGGGCTTGAGGACCTGCTCAGCGCCCCGCAGCTGCAGGCGGTGCTGGCCCATGAATACGCCCACCTGCGTCACCGCCACGGTTGGGTGGTGCGCATCGCCGAGCTGAACGCCTGTGCCTGCCGCGCTTCTTCTCCGCCGGACACCGTCTCAAGCAGGCGACCTTGCTGCTGGTGGAATTGGCCGCCGACGACACCGCGGCCAAGCAGGCCGGGGCCGTCAATCTGGCCAACGCCCTCTGGCACATGTCCCAGGAGACCGGGGATGCGGGAATGCTCTTGCGGGCTCAACGGCTGACACTGCGGCGCTGGCCCCTGGCAGCACGCTGCCAGGTGCCCGACGCGATCCGGATTTAGGCCGAGGCGGCCGCCGGGGACTCCAGCTCGGTGGCGCGCTCTTGCTCCTGCAACCAGTTGAGAACCTGGCCCACACCTGCTCCCCCACTCCGCGGCGCATCAGCGTGGTGGCCAATCTTCTTTAGCCCCAGCTCGCTGGGCTTTACTGTGCGGCGCTCAACCTGCGCATTGCCCAGGTGAGCAGTGAGCCGGTCCATCTGTTTGGGCGAGGCCCACAAATCATCGCTGGCCCCCACCGCCAGCACCGGAATCCTGACCCGATCGGAGCGGGCTTCGGCTTCCATGCTCGGGTCGTCAAAGAAGTATTCGCGCTTCTGCGTCCACCTGGACCACTCAAACAGCGCGGCGGCCGGAATATCCTCACCCAGCGTCAGTTTCTTGCCCGGCATGTATCCCAGCAGCCTGGTCAGCAGCGGCCCAAAGACGGTCAGGACCAGGCGCACCCGCAAACGCTCCTGCCATGGGCTGATGGTGCGTATGGCGGCAATATGGCTGGAGACCATGACCGCTACGCTGAGTTTCTCGGTACCGTAGTCCAGTACCAGCGCGTGTCCCCCACGCTGTGCCCGATGGCGTAGTGCGGCAGGTTGGGATAGCGGCCAGCCGCCCAGTCCGCGACGGCCGCCACGTCCTGCTGGATCCAATCCCGCATGCGGATTTGCGGGTGGGCCTTGGCCTCACCCGATAACCCGGTACCGCGGAAGTCATAGGTGATGGTCAGCAGGCCCGCTGCGGCCGCATATTCGGCAAAGGCCCGGTAGAAGCCCTGCGGCGTCGCGGTCGCCGAGTGAACGAGCATCACGCCCACGGGTTGCTGGCTGGGCTTGTAAATGGTCGCGGCCACCCCGTCACGAACGGTTACGGGTATCCGCACATGCTCACGAATGACTGCTTGTGTGTCCATGATCACCATGGTAGCCATAAGTTACTAGCTAGTAAACAAGTTGACCCAGACGCCCCGGACGCCGGCTGCCCGCCACAGCGGTTCTACCCCTCGCGGGAGACCGGCGAAGGACTTGGCACACCGGACGCTTCCCCACCCTCGCCAGGGATCGGGTCCTCCTGGGAGAACTGGGTCCGGTACAGCTCGGCATAGCGGCCGGCGCGCCGCAGGAGCTCGCCATGGGTTCCGCGCTCAACGATGCGGCCACCTTCCACGACCAGGATCTGATCGGCGGAGCGGATGGTGGAGAGCCGGTGGGCAATGACCAGGGCGGTGCGGTTCTCCAGCGCCTCACCGAGCGCCGCCTGCACGGCGGCCTCGTTAGCGGAGTCCAGTGCGGCGGTCGCCTCGTCGAGAATGACCACCTGCGGCGCCGCCAACAGCAGGCGCGCAATGGTCATCCGCTGGCGCTCCCCTCCCGAAAGCCGGTAGCCGCGTTCGCCGACCACGGTTTCCAGCCCATCCGGCAATGCCTGGATCGTGGGCTTCAGGCGGGCCCGCTCCAGCGCCTCCCAGATCTCCTCCTCCGTGGCATCGGGCTTGGCCAAACGCAGGTTGGCGCCGATGGTCTCGTGGAACAGGTGTCCATCCTGGGTCACCATCGACACAGTGGCACGCAGCGATTCAAGCGTCACCTTCCGCACGTCCACTCCGGCAAGTTCGACACTGCCGCTATCCACGTCGTAGAGCCTCGCCAGCAGGGAGGCGATGGTGGATTTCCCGGCGCCGGAGGAGCCAACCAGCGCCACCGTGGAACCGGCAGGAATTTCAAAGTCGATGTCATGCAGCACCGTCTGCCCACCGCGCGTATCCAGCACCGCGACGTCCTCCAGGGACGCCAATGAGACCTTCTCGGCGCTGGGGTAGGCGAAGGAGACGTGGGAGAACTTCACCGGAACCGGACCGGGGCCCAGGGCCCGCGCGTCGGGGGCGTCGGTGATCAGCGGCTTGAGGTCCAGCACCTCAAAGACCCGGTCGAAGCTGACCAGGGCACTGGTGATTTCCACCCGCGCGTTGGCCAGGGCGGTGAGCGGAGTGTAGAGGCGCGTCAGCAACATTCCCAAAACCACCACGTCACCAGGGGCCAACGCCCCACGCACCGCGTACATGCCTCCCAAGCCATATACCAGGGCCAGCGCGAGCGCAGCCACCAGGGTCAGCATCGCAACGAAGAAGAACTGTCGCATCGCGGTCTTCACCCCGATGTCCCGCACCCGGCCGGCGCGCAGGGCAAAGTGTGCTGATTCATCGGCCGGGCGACCGAACAGCTTGATCAGCGTGGCACCTGGCGCAGAGAAGCGTTCGGTCATCTGGTTGCCCATGGCGGCGTTCAGTTCGGCGGATTCCTTGCGCAGCACGGCCACGGATTTTCCATAGCGGCGGGCCGGCAGCAGGAAGACCGGCAGCAGCACCAGGGCCACCAGGGTGACCTGCCAGGAGGTGGAGAGCATCACCCCGGCGGTGAGCACCAGCGCCACGCTATTGGACACCAGACCGGACAAGGTCCCGGCGAAGGCAGCCTGCGCGCCGATGACGTCATTGTTCAGGCGGCTGACCAGCGCGCCGGTTCGGGTCCGGGCGAAGAACGCGACCGGCATCTTTTGCACGTGGTCGAAGACCGCGGTGCGCAGGTCATAGATGATTCCCTCACCCAGCCGGGAGGAGAACCAGCGCACCACCACGGAGACCACGGCATCGAGCACCGCCACCACCGCGATGACCAGGGCAATGGTCAGAATTGTCCTGATGCTGCTCTGGGCGACGATCTCATCGACAATGCGTCCGGCCAGGACCGGGGTAATGACCGCCAGCACCGCCGAGAGCACCGAGAAGAGCACGAATACCAACAGCCGGCTCTTGTAGCGGGCCGCGAAGGCCAGGACCCGCCGTGGGGTGGTGGGCGCGTAGGCCTTGCCCTTGTCCCCTGACATTCGCCACAGCGAATGCCAGGCCGCGTTTTCCATGCTCATTATCTGTTGCGCTCCAGCTCAGGGTCTTGCCGGGACTCTCCGTCTGCTCATGGCGGGATGTCCCCAGGAAATTCTTGGCCCGCCGGTGCGGGCCTGTCGATGGCATAACGCCTTTGCAGGCCGAACACTTCCCGAACGCCCCACAATCGGCTTCGAGCATACTCGTTAACGGACCGAAGCCCCGGCCACATTGCTGTGGTCGGGGCTTCGGTCAAGGCCCGGGTATCGGGCTAGTGCCTTGGATGGGGGCCACTGTCCGCGTCACCGGCTTCGGAGGATGAGTCCTCCTCGACCGGTGTTTCAGCGTCCGTCGCGTCAGTGGCCTGAACTTTTGGATTGGCTTAGCTGTTGCAGCTCAATCTGTCCCGTCATCACTTGCTCGAACTCTTCGCTCGTGACGACCGGGATCTCCTGCCCGTCCTTGTCGATCAGCCTGCCGTCCTCGAAGCTGTCGCCTTCCAGCAGTCCGCAGATTTCCTCCTGCTTGACCATGCGCGGCGGAGCGGCGGCAAAGACCGAGCCGTCCTTGCCCATCGAGCCGCGCTTGAACTCGTTGAACAGCAGGTTCAGCAGGACGGCCATGATGGCGGCCGAGGAGATGCCCGAGTGGAAGATGGTTTCGAACCAGGTCGGGAAGTTCTCGTAGAAGTCGCCCTTCACGATCGGCAGGCAGCCGAAGGCGATCGAGGCGGCCACGATGACCAGGTTCGCGCTGTCGTACTTGACCTTCGACAGGGTGCGGATGCCCGAGGCGGCCACGGTGCCGAACAGGACGATGCCTGCGCCACCCAGGACCGGCATCGGAATGGCGGCGACCACGCGGCCCAGGATGGGCAGCAGGCCAAGGACCACCAGGATGCCGCCGCCGGCGGCCACCACGAAGCGGCTGGTGATGCCGGTGATGGCCACCAGGCCGACGTCTGCGCGAAGGCGGACTGGGTGAAGGTGTTGAAGATCGGGCCACCACGGAGGAGGCCATGTCGGCGCGCAGGCCGTCGGCGATGCGCTTGGAGTCGACCTTGGTCTTGGCGATCTCGCCCACGGCCAGGATGTCGGCGGTGGTTTCGGTCAGGATCACCAGGACCACGATGGTCATGGAGATGATGCCGCCGATTTCAAAGACCGGCCAGCCGAAGGCCAGCGGCTGCGGGAAGGCGAAGAATGCGCCCTCGCCGACATTGGAGAAGTCAGCCATGCCCAGCATCGCCGCGGCAACGGTGCCGATGACGATGGCCAGCAGGATCGAGAGGCGGGACAGTGCCGCGCTGCCGACCTTGGAAAGCAGCAGCACGATGAGCAGGTGCCGGCGGCGAGGCCAATGTTGGCCAGGGAGCCGTAGTCCTCAGACTTGGCATCTCCGCCCATGGCCCAGTTCGCGGCGACCGGGGTCAGTGAGACACCGATCATCGTGATCACCACGCCGGTGACCACTGGAGGGAAGAACCTGATGATGCGGGCAAAGAATGGGCGATTAGGAAGCCAATGAGCGATGCGACCAGCACTGCGCCAAACACGGCCTGGATACCACCACCACCATTGACGATGGCGACCATGGTGGCCACCGAGGCGAAGGAGGTGCCCTGCACCAGCGGCAACTGGGCCCCGAAGAACGGGATGCCCACGGTCTGCAGGATGGTGGCCAGGCCGCCAACGAACAGACAGCTGGCAACCAGCACACCGATTTCGGTGCTGCTCAGGCCAGCGGCGCCGCCGATGATCAAGGGTGGGGCGATGATGCCGCCGTACATGGTCAGCACATGCTGCAGACCGTAGGCAAAAGTCTTGCCCAGAGGTAATTTCTCGTCCTCGGGACGCTGCCTTTTGATAGATTCTGAGTGCGCAGCGCTCATGGCTGACCTCCTTGTAGTCAGTCGCTGCCGGGATGTGCCCGTGTTGCACCACGGGCACATCCCAAGCACGGAGTTGGGTTAGATAAACGCCGGGACGTTGGCCCAGATGGCGTGGTTGGCCGGCACACCTTCACGGGTGACGGTAGCTTCGATCAGACCGTACGGGCGGTCAGCGGCGAAGAACACTTCGTTCGGGTTGTCCTGGCCAAACGGCTCCAGGTCAACCAGGAAGTGGTGCTTGTTCGGCAGGGACATCTTGACCTCCGCGATCTCCGGGTGCGCTTCCAGCACGGCCTTGCCCATTTCGAACATGGTCTGCTGCAGTGCGTAGGAGTGGGTGTCGGCGAACGCGGTCAGCAGAAGCTTGCGGACCGAGTTGTACACCGCGTCGTAGTCGATGCCGGCCTTGATGGCCTCGGCATCGTAGCGCCAGCGGGCGCTGACGTCGGTGGCCAGGATGCGATCGCTGGTTTCCTTCAAGGTGGTGTACTTGTCCACCGGGAAGCCGTGGAACTCGCTGCCGGTCGACTTCAGGACGGTCAGGTCCTCGATGCCGGCGACGATGTTCTTCTCACCGTTTTCGCTGATTTCCAGCACGGCGGTGCGGAACTCGGACTTGTTGCGCGAGAAGGCGTGGTCGTGATCGTTGATGCGATCCCAGAAGTACTCTTCAGCTGCCCAGCGGCCGCCGGTGATCCACTCGAACTCACCGGTGAAGTGCTCACCGAGGTTGATCAGGAATTCCTCTACGGAGCGCACGCCATTGCGCGCCAGGCCGTAAACGGTGTTCTTCTGGGTGTCGGTGGGGACAACGCGGCCGTTGTCGCCATCGATGTGCGCGGCGGTGAAATCGCCGTGCAGCTGGCTGGTGACGTTCAGATCCTGGATCTGGTGACGGTCGGTGTCGCGGGTGATCTTCACCAAACGGACTTCGGCCTTGCCGTACTGGTTCTGGCCCAGGACAATCTTGGTGTCGGTGGCTGCCGGTGCGGTTGCTTCGGTAGTCATTGTTCTAACTCCCTCGGTACGTGGAATATGCAAACGGGCTGATAAGAAGAGGTACGTGGTAATGCTCATCGACGTTGTTTACGTAGAAGTCGATGCTTACCGCGGGGAAGAAGCTTTCCGTTCCCTGCTTCCCGAAGTAGGCGCCGGTCTCGAAGGAGACCCGGTAGTGCCCGGCTTCAACCTGTATCGGTCCCAGGTTCTTGATGCGGCCATCCGCATCGGTTGAACCGGATCCGATTTCTTGCCAGCCGGATGCCGTCTTGGCTTCCAGCGTGGCCTTGACACCGGAGGCAGGCCTCCCGGTCCCGGTGTCGAGTACATGGGTGGTGATGTGACTGCGTTCAGTCGAAACATCTGCCATTGATAACTAACTCCTTGGTTAAGGCGTCTTCTGGTGAGGTCGGTGGCGGTCTAGTTCTGGACCGCGTTGGAAAGACGCAGCACTGCGATGGCCCGCAGCTGCTCGGCGACTTCCCGAAGTTCGGTGTCGTCATCGTTACCCAGGCGGCGTTGGCACTCTGCGAGGATCTCCTCGGTGGTGCGTCCGGCGGCGCGGATCAGGAAAACGCGGGAAAAGCGTTCCTCGTAGGCCCGGTTCGCTCGATGAGGCGGGCGTTGACGTCTTCGTCCAGGTTCAGGGCGGCCTGTTCGTTGCGCGAGAGCTTGGCTTCGGCGCTTTCGCCGGCCGCACGCTCCCCGATACGGGGGTGGTGGGCCAGGGCTGCTTCGATCTCCTGGGCGGTAAAGGGATTGGCACTGCGTTCTGCGGCCTGCGTGAGGTCGCTGACGTCAGTGAAGGGACGTGCAGCAATCAGCTCGTTAACCCAGCGGTCGATGTCAATGCAGGGGCGCAGGACGTCGGCGGCCTCAGAGTTATCCAGCGAATTGAACACTGCAAGTTCCATGGGTGATCAGCTACTTTCAGAAAAAGTCGAACCTCCACGTTCCGGTCGCTGACACCCTTACCACCGGCTGGCAGTGCCGGCTTCGACTCGATGTTTCTGGATCGTGGAATCTTTGTTCCACTACTGTAAGCCACCTCACAGGTGTTCCGTCAAGTGGTTCAGGTCACGAAGTTTAACAAGTATGACTTAATCGGGTTTCTGCTCGCGTTAACTAACAATTTTGGGTTTACCCCTTGTAATGCCCTCGGAAGCCCGGCATACTGTTTCACACAATAAAACTTAAGTTCCACATCTTGGAATTTACGAACACCCCAAGGAGGGTCGCATGACCGCTATTTCATCGGCAAATACGAATTGTTCCAAGGAAGAGCCAATGGTCCTCGCGGCCACCGAGGCGCTGCGCACCGGCTTGTTCCAGCCTGTTCCGTGCGTGGACCCGGACCTCTCCCCTCGGCTGAAGATCACCGAGGTGACCCCCGGATTCTGGGATCGGCTGTTGCGCCGGTAGGAGTGCGGGCCGCGAGGCATCAAGACCACGTAGAGATCATGTCCCTGAGGCGTCGGGCATGGTCTTTACGTCTTTAACGGGTCATTGCGCACATTCCGCCGACCTGCCACGGATCGAAGCTAAATCCAGCTCGATACTAGAAATCGGCGGTACCGGATCCCAGTTTTCTTCATGGCTGCCGTTGAATGGTATCGACCTATTTCAGGAAGAGCTGCGAGAGCGCGGGTAGAACAACGACGGAGAGCACGCACGTAATCACAATGGCCAGGGCCGTGGGTTCCCCGTCCCCGGTATCGGCCTGGGCCATGATGTACGCGGTGGCCGAGGTCGGCATCGCCGCCATTAAGATGGCGGTATTGAACCACAAGGGATCCAGCTCCGGGGCCAGCAGCAGGAGCAGTGCGACCGTCAGCAGTGGAAGCGCCACCAGCTTGCCCAAAACCATCAAGGGCATCATCGCCCGTGATCCTGGTTCGCCGGCGCCGGTCGGTACCCCGCGTTGCCGCAACCGCTGCACAGTGCGACGCAGCGACAACCCAATGGTGAACAATGCGCCGGGAGCGGCCGCGGCGGCCAGCAGGTCGACGGTCTCATCCAATGGCCCCGAAACGGGCAACTGCCAGATGGCAACGGCGCCGCCAAGCAACATGGCCCACGTCACCGGGTTGTAAACCAGCGCCTGGCGGATGGTGCGCAGGATCCGCCCGCCGCTGGGCTTGTGCGGGTGGGCGTACCAGCCGGCAGCATGAGCTGCGCGAGCACGGGGAACCCCACCATGAAGATGACGTTGTGCACCAGCTGGCCCATTCCGGCGGCAAATCCCGCCGACGGGCCAAGCACCCCAAGGATCACCGGTATCCCCAGGTAGGAGACGTTACCGAAGCTGGTGGTCAGCATCCCGGCCATGGCGCGGGGCGCTGAACAACGCACGAGGTATCGGTAGGTCACCCAACACAGGAGCGCGAATCCCAGGGCAGCGCCGGCACTGATGCCCAAAAAGGCTCCCGGAACGCCCTCGCTGACATTCGCGTGGGCCACCACACGATAGAGCAGCGCGGGCAAGGCAACGTAGAAGACAAAGACGTTCAGGCTGGCTCGACGCTGGCGGGAAACTTCGGTGAGTAGCTCGCGCCATAACCGACGAGCATCACGAAGAACAGCGGCAATACGCCATAGAGTACGTCGAGGAACACGCCTCTCCTTATTTTTCCTTCTGTGGGCTCTTCAAGGGTAGTAGTCCATGGCCGGGGAATAGGAAACGGTGGCCACACGCTCCTTCACGGGGAAGGGGTGTGGCCACCGTTTGCCGGGAGTCCCGCCGGTTGAACCGTTGGGTGGGTGGTTAGGCGTCGCCGCCAGCGTTGCCCGAACGTCCCGCGTTGGGGTTGTTCAGGTCATACTTCTGATGCGCCTTGATCGGGGTATCGGCCGGGATCTCGCCCCGCTCAGCCAACGCCTGCAGGGTCTTGACGACCAGGGAATGCGCGTCGATCTTGAAGAACCGGCGCGCCGCGGCCCGGGTATCACTAAACCCAAACCCGTCCGCTCCCAGGGTGTGGTACTCACCGGGCACGTAGGGGCGCACCTGTTCAAGCACCGCCCGCTGGTAATCACTGGTCGCGATCACCGGGCCGGTCGCCGATTCCAGCTGACCGGTCAGGTACGGGGTCGG
>NZ_BAXF01000054.1:0-10166 GCF_001310435.1 Arthrobacter sp. JCM 19049
AGGCGCAGTGGCTGTCCATCAAAACGGGCTGCGCGGGCCTGCTGCAGGAAGTGCCGTGCCTGTTCGGTGTTCCCCAGCAGGGAGGCGGCCCGGGAGCGCAGTGCCCAGACAATTGAGGCGGCGTTCAGCGGGTCGTTGAGCTCGGCCAGGGACAGTGCCTGGTCCAATGCCACGGCGGCGACCTGCGCGTTGCCGGTCTCCAGGTTCCAGGCACCCTTCCAAATCAGCTGGTCCAGGTGGTGGGCGGAGCTGGAGTCGTCCTGGATCCGGGTGATGCGTGAACGCAGCTGCTGGGATCCGTTGCCTTCGGCCAACAGGACCGGGTGCAGCGCCGAGAACATGGTGCGCCGGCCACAGGCGCCGGTGTGTGCCCACACCGGCGAGGCGAATACCTGGGTGAACAGCTCTCGGGCCCGTACCGCCTGCTTGATAGGCCAGCAGCAGTCCGTATCGGGCGAGGCAGGCCAGGCGAAGATCCGCGTGGATCCGCTGGTCCTCGAATGCCGCCAACAGGCTGACCGGGTCCACCGGCTGGTCCTGCAGGCTCAGCAGCACCAGACGCTGGGCCTCCACATCCGGCGGATCCCCGGGGCGCGGCTGCAGCAGGTCCAACGCCAGCTGCGGGGTGGGGCCATGGTGGTGAATGTAGGCGGCCGCCTGACGGATTGGCGCCGCATGCTGATCCAACCAGGGGGATAGGGTCTCCAGGCCCTGATTTGCCGTACCGGTCTCGAACTGGGCCACGGCCCGGGCGGCGGCCAACAGGGTGCGGGTCTCCTCGGCCACCTGCTCCTGGGAACCCAGTTGCTCGGTCAGCGCCACCACGATGTCATACCGGTAATTCGCCCCAGCCCGCAGTACGGGCCGCACCAGCTCATCGCCCGGCAGCGGACATCCGACCCGCTGACGCAGCAGGGCCAGGTTGATTTCCAGCTCCCCGGCCTGTGCCCCGTTCGAAATCACCGGGCCCAGCGCCTGCAGATGCTGGCCCAGCCGGTGACGGCCCAGCAGGCCAACAACGGCCTCGGCCGGGATGCCGGCAGTCAAGTCGACCAAGGGGGTTGCGGGTGAGTCGCCAGGGGAAGGCTCGGCATCCAGGACCCGCGCGAGTCCGGTATCGATGGCCCGGTCCAACACCTCGGTGCCCAGCACCTCGCCGGCCCGCTGCAGCGGCAATTGACCGGTAATGGCCAGGCGCTCCACCAGTTCACGCATGGGAGGGGACTCGGCACCCAGCCGGGCGTGGACCAGATCGCTGATCCGCGGCCCATTGGGTTTCCACTCCGGGTGCAGGCTCCAGTAACCGCCCACAAAGCGCACCGCGTGCTCGTCCTGCGCGTCATAGAGCAACTCGCGCATCTGCAGGGGCTTGCCGCCAGAGACATGCAGTAAGGTGCACACGGTACTTTCGTTGACCGGGCCGCCAAGCACCTCCTCGGTGAGGAACCGTGCGTCCTCACGATTCATTGGTGCCATCTCCAGCCGCCAGGAGCTGTGCATGCTGGCCAATTGGGCCAGGCAAATGGGCAGCTGACGCAGTTGGGTGGTCGCCACCACCAGGTGCACTTGACCCGAGAGGGCCAGTTGCGCAAGGACGGCGGCGCTTTGCTCATCGACCTGCTCGGCTCGATCCAGCAGGATCCACATGGGTGAGTGGGAAGAGAACCCGGTGATGGCGGCAATCATTCGCATCGGATGCCCCGCCGCTTCCCGCGTTTGCGGGATCTGTGAACACAGGCTGGACAGGACAGCGAACTCAACATGGGCCAAGCCCGAAGCACCGGTAATCCAATAGAACTTCTGCCCCAGCGCCCGCAGCAGACGCAGGGCGAAAGTGGTGCGCCCACTGCCGGGCTTGCCAACCACAAAAACCGTCTTGCCCTCCTGCAGTCTTTGCACGCCTTCGTGCATCGCAGTGTGTCGGGATGGCAATAGTGCCGGCAGGGGGGCGGAGGGGCCAGTCATGGGCGCAGGGACTTTCAGTGCGAGGCGGATAAAGGGGGCTGGGGAAGAGAGCTAATCCGGCACTCGCCGCGCACCACGCAGCACGACCCGAGAGGGGCTGGGGTAATGCGTGGCGTCCATAACCCAGTGTCGCACCGCGTGCGTTTTTGCGATAGCCCCGCGTCAGGGCCAACAGATGGCGCAGATATTCGAAATACGCTCTTGGAAGGACGGGGAATGCAACAACGCCAAAACACCGATTCGAATACGTATTCTAACCGAATGATCCCCCTGCTCCCGCTGGCCTAAATCGCACACGGTAACGCAGCGCTTGCCGAGAGCCGTCAAGACCAGTGATCCATCTAGCGGGACGCCCAGTCGCTGGAACCGCAGGCCGCACGGCGTTACGCTACGGTCAGAAGCACGATCTTTAGAAAGGAAACGTCATGAGCCACAAATTCTCCGTCGGAGACCACGTGTCCTGGAACTCCGAGGCGGGACGCGTCACCGGCAAGATCACCAAGGTCCACACCAGCGACTTCACCTACAAGGGGCACAACCGCCGCGCCAGTGACGACGAGCCCCAGTATGAAATCAAGAGCGACAAAACAGACCACATTGCCGCGCACAAGGGCAGCGCCCTACGCAAGCTGGAGAAGTGAGTGGCGGGCAGTGAGTAAGGCAACGGTCTACACCATCGGTCACTCAACCCACGACATCGACGAATTCCTGGCAATGCTCAAGGAACAACACGTCACAGTCCTCGTGGACGTGCGCCGCCTGCCCGGCTCCAACCGCTACCCGCAATTCAACCAAGATGAACTGCAGTCCGCGCTCGCCGATGCCGGAATCGACTATCGCTGGATGCAGTCGCTCACCGGCCGCCGACCCGTGAGTCGGACTGTGCCATTTGAAACCAACGCCTGGTGGCAGAACCGCAGTTTCCACAATTACGCCGACTACGCGTTGAGTGAGGACTTTAGCCACGGCCTGGGGGAGTTGGCGGAACTGGCCAAGAAGCAGATCCCGGCGGTGATGTGTTCCGAAGCCGTCTGGTGGCGCTGCCATCGGCGCATCATTGCGGACCACCTGCTGGCCCGCAAGTTCCCGGTGCACCACATCATGGGACCTGGCGAGGTGAAGGACGCCGAACTCAGTTTCGGCGCGCGCATTGAAGGCAGGGAGCCCGAGGTGACATATCCCGCCACTGCCGCCGAATAGGGGCCGAGGGCAAAGCAGCGTCGGCCGCCCAAAGGGGCGGCCGACGCAGCAGCGCTGATGTGTGGCTCGCGGCGTCTTTAAGCCAACTCACGAGGTTGCGCCTCTCTGATGCCCAACGGGGTCGGTCCGCCGTCCATCGGGTATTCCATCTGTGAGTGGTCCATAGTCCACACCTTTCTCTAGTTCTTCCCTCTGTCAACGCCGACGCTATACCCCTATGGGGTATAGACCAAGTTTGGTGATCTACGCCCAGGAGCCGATGGAGAAGGGCAGAAGTTCCAGGAAGTCCTGTCGGCCGAACTGAGATTCACGGACAAGGCGAGAGCCGACCCCGCTGAAGCCGTCACAGAATCCCAGGGGCCGTATTGCCGGGGTCGGAGCCAGAGCGAATTGTATCTGGAAGCTGTTAACCAACCGGAGCGGTGGCTGGAAACTCCCGTGAATTGTCACCCCGCTATGGACACGGTGCAGGGGTGATGGGATTCTTTTGCCGTTCAATAGCCGTCCGGGTGTTCCAGCTTTAAGGATTATCTGTGCGCCAAGCGGTTCCGTTCACAGGCCAGTCAAGAGGCATCCATCATGAGCGAACAGACAGCCGGACAGCCGCTGCGCTATTCCATCAACCTCACCCTAGACGGGTGCATTGACCACCGAGTGGGGGTGCCGGACGAGGAACTACACGCGCACTCGGCCCAAACCATTGCCAAGCCGACGCGCTGATCTTCGGCCGGGTTACCTACCAAATCATGGAGAGCGCCTGGCGGGCCTCGCCGACGGCACCACAAATGCCACCGTGGACGAGACCTTTCGCGCAAACCATTGATCAGGCCAAAAAGTACGTAGTCTCCAGCACGCTGGAACACGTGGACTGGAACGCGGAACTGCTCGCCGGGGACCTTCAAATAGCAATCAGGGGGCTAAAGCGTCAGCCCGGCAGGGGCCTTTACGTTGGGGGAGTGCAGTTGCCACTGGCTCTGGCCGAATTTGGGCTGATTGACGAATATGAGTTCATAATTCAGCCGCGGGTGGTCGGGCACGGCCCCGCGCTGTTTGCAGGGCTCTCGCAGCACGTGGAACCGGCGCTGGTGGGCCACAAGGAGTTTTCCTCGGGTGCCATCGCGTTGCGGTATGTTCCCCGGTCCGCGACCGTGTAGAGGCGTCGAATTCCAAGAGCGCTGTGTAACATCTGCAGGTCCAAAAACGACGGAGCGCGAACCAAGTACAAGCTGACGGCTTGCGCGTTAACGAGCCATGACTGAGAGGGAAGGAGACTAATGATGGGTAACGAACATAGGGAGGAGATTCCAGGGGTCGATCGAGAACTGACGAGCTCATCCACCGATGGGCGGAAGCAATAGTCACCAATGACGTGAGCCGAATGGAATCATTCACAACGGCGAACTGGAGTCTCATCGACCGGCCAGGAGTGATTTCCCGCGATTCTTTCCATAATGCCGTTGCAACGGTTCGCCTTCGCCACGACAGCATGAGTCATGAAGTCCTGGGCATTGACCGGTATGGATCAATCGCCGTGATTCCAACTCGTGGCCGGAATTCAGGGCTGTTCCAGGGCCATCCGATTAAGGCAGATGAGTGGACCACCAATATTGTGCTCAAGGAAGCAGGAGGATGGAAGTGTTTCTTGACGCAACTGACGCCCACAGGCACCGGGGCGGCCGAGGAATGAGAGACCGAAAAATCTGCTGCAAACGAAGTGGGCCGGCCCATTGATGCTGCAGAACAACGATTGTCGTGAACCTCAGCGTGGACAAAATACCGACGCCGAACGAGTTTGCGCCCGAGCTGGTGTCACTGGGCGAACTGCACAAAACTCGTGGGCATGCAGGCCAACCCTTGCGAAGCGACGAAGCATTCTAGGGCGATGCCGTTATCGCAGGGGTTCCTGCCGTCCTCTAGTAGAACGTTCGCAAGTCTTGCGGGTTGACACTCAGGTTCTGGCCTTTTTCTCTGTCCGATGTTCAGCTCGCAGGGAGTCCATGACGTTCCGCCATGACGCCGGCAGGTCGTAGGCGAGCTCCCGGACGACGTCGGTTTTCTCCTCGTCCGCAGGACAATGCTGCGCCCCCCACTGCCCGACGGTGGCGATGATCGGAACGAGGTCGATGCCCTTTTCCGTCAATGTGTATTTGGCTTTTTGCCGGTGAGTTGGATCGTCGACGCGGATGAGGATCCCCGTCGCTGTGAGTCGTTCAAGGCGATCGGCGAGGATGCTACTGGTGATTTTCTCTTCCGATCCGCGCAGAAGTTCGCGGAAGTGCCGGCGCCCAGCGAAGATGATGTCGCGCAGGATGAGCAGCGTCCACCGGTCGCCGAGGACTTCTACTGCGAGATTGATGGGGCAGCCGGAACGGTCCGTTGTCGCCATGGTCTACCTTTCTTCCTGGCTGTAGTGCTCGACTTCTTCAGCGATAAGGTCAACGACCGCGTTCGGCCGTGACAGCATGGGCCAGTGCCCACTCACGAAGTGCTTATAGCGCCATCGGCCTTGGGAGTGGTCGATGGCCTGACTCGACGTCTGGCTCTCCTCCTGTGAAAGGACCACAGAGGTCGTTGGTTGTCCTGCAGTGTCCTTCGTCAGCCGTGCAGGGTCGATGACGGTGTACCCCGGATGCGGCGTGAAGCTCTCGGCCAGACGGTTTCGGTCGGTGGCCGTGAGGTCTCGCTCATAGTCCAGCATGTGCCGTTCGGGTGGCAGCCACAGGTTTCCCGCCTCGATGATCGCCTAACGCTCCTGGTTGCGCGCCGACTCCGAGTCGCCCCAGCCATAGAGCAGTGAACGTCCGTCCGTTGGCATGAAGCCGCCGAAGTGAACAAGCCCGGCTACCTGGTCCCCAAGCCGGTCGGCGACCTGGGCCGTAACCATTGACGAATAGGAGTGAGACACCAGCACCACCGGCGCGCCCATCCGCTGGATGTAGGTGGCGAGCTGATTGACGTGATCTTCCAGGTGGACCTCGGCGATGGAGGAGTGCGCCTGACCCGTTTCGAGTCCAAGCAGGGTCACGGCTTGCGCTTCAAAGCCCCTGCCACGCAGAATGCTGGCCGTCGGTTCCCAGACCGAGGCTCCACTCCACGCGCCGGGCACCAGGACTATTGCGGGATGAGTTTTCATCTCAAACCCTCGCAATCTGATCGGTTTTTGCGAGCAGTCTAAGGCTAGAGAATCTGATCGTGAAACACAACCAGAATTTTCACTAGTTTTCTCAGGAGCGCTTCGCCAGTTAGTGCGCACCGAGTTAGGCCACTATCGCGGGCCGCTGTTGCCCGTCCGCGCGGGTGGAGGCATCGGGAGGAGTGCCATTTTCCCGATTCAGATCCGCATGAACAACGCCACGCAGTACGCGTTTTTCCGCTCTGGATAGAGTGGCCACATCGTCGTTCGGCAAGGAGGAAGCATATGGACGGTGAGATGATCCAGCGGTTGGCCGCAGCGCGTACGGAGGAATTGCCGGGGACCGGTGTCAGCTGGCCGTTCGGCCGGACTGGGATGTGTTCAAGGTGCGCGATCGGGTATTCATGCTGCAGACGCGGACCACCGGCGAGCCGATCGTGGTCCTCAAGGCCTGGCCGGCGGACGGTGCAGCGCTGCGCGAGGCCTACCAGGAGATCACGCCGGGCTATCACATGAACAAGAAGCATTGGATCACCCTGAATCCCGGCGAGAAGATTGACGCCCAGCTGGTCGAGGATCTGGTCACGGAGTCCTACCTGCTGGTGCTGGAGCAGAATGTGCCGAAGAACCGGTGGCCGGTAGACCCCTCTACGTTCGGAAAGGGCAGAGGGCAATGAGCCTGAGCGGAAAGCAGATCCAGCACATCGCGGCCGAGGTCACCAAGCGGCTGCCGGGGGTACGGGCAGCGGGTATCCGTTCACCGAGCATCTGCAGGTGTGGAAGGTTGCCGGAAAGGTCTTCCTGATCATCACCGAAGATGAGCCGGAGCTTGAAATCATCACCGTCAAGACGGTCCCGGATCACGGGGACAAGCTGCGGCGAGATCGTGCTTCGATCAGCAGGGGTCACTACCTCAACAAGCAGCATTGGATTTCCGTTGCCAGTGGCGAGACCATCACCCGCTCGCTGGTGGAACAGCTCGTGGAGGACTCCCATGACCTCGCAAAACATCAGGCGCCGGTGAAAGACCGGCCCAAGGACGACGTATAGCAGCCAGCATCACGAGGGGAAGCGGGTTGCATCGACGTGAGCCGACGCCTGGGTAATCCGGCGTTCCATGGCGTGACAGCAGCGGTTTGGGAACGTGGCACTTAGTGTGATCGGCCACCGGGAGCTGCTGATGACCACGGTGACCTGGGTAGAAATCGAATTAAATGAGAACGAGGTGCGAACCTCGATTGCTTTCACAATCTGAAGTTCACACCTCGACTCCTTGGGGTGAGTAACGGGGCTTGAACCCGCGACCTTCTGGACCACAACCAGACGCTCTACCAACTGAGCTATACCCACCATATTCATTTTTTGTTTCCGGACTAGTCAGAACGCTTTTGATTCCTGATTTCGTACCGGGCAACGAGAATTATCATACACACAATCGGCTGGTGAATGCCAACTCGGAAAGCATCGGTTTCGCTGTGTTGTCGATCACCAACCGATCGGGGGTGCCGCTACCTGCTGCGCGGCCGATCCGCTCACCTGGCGGGCCACCTTCGCGGCCTCGACCGAGGTCGGGCCGGGGGAGGGGACCATGATGGTGCCCCGGTAGTACTTCAGCTCGTCGATGGAGTCCTGGATGTCGCCCAGCGCCCGGTGGTTGCCGGTCTTCACCGGGGCGTTGTAGTGCGCCTTGGTGTACCAGCGCCGGGCGAGCTCCTTGATCGTGGACACGTCGATGACCCGGTAGTGCAGGTGGTCGATGACCGCGGGCATGTCCCGGGCCAGGAAGTTCTTGTCCATGCCCACCGAGTTGCCGCCCAGCAGGGCCTTCTTCGGTTCCGGCGCCCGGGCGGTGATGTACTCCAGCACCAGCTTCTGGGCTTCGTCCATCTCCATCCCGCCGGCCAGCTCCGGCAGCAGGCCGCTGGCGATGTGCATGTCGCGCACGAAGTCATCCATCTGCTCCAGGGCCGCCTCATCCGGCTTGATCACCACACTGATGCCCTCATCAAGCACGTTCAGTTCCGCGTCGGTGATCAGCACCGCCACCTCGATCAGCGCGTCGGTTTCCAGGTTCAGCCGGTCATCTCGCAGTCGATCCATACAATCATTTCTGAGTTACTAGCCACGGGATCCAATCTACCGCCGTTGTGCGGTGAACATCGCACACGCGGGGCGGGTTGCCACGGTGTCACGCCCGGAATTTGGCGGCCCCGGTGCTAAAATCGACAGAGATTTTCCAGCTCTGCACTAGGTTCGCCCCGGACCTGCAGCGGCGGCCCGATGCCGCGGCAGGGCGTCGCCCTGTCATGAACCCACGAGGTGTAATGGTGTCCACTAACCAGCCAGAGGTCCTGGAGCACAAGCCGGCCACCGGCGTGCCGCGCACCCTGGTCAGCGGCCTGATCGGCTCCACCCTGGTGCTCTTCGGCTCCTTTGGGGTCGGCTGGCTGGCCAGCGTCTCGCCGCTGAACCAGGACCCGTTCTTCATCATGATGCGCACCGAGACGTTCTGGGTGATCACCTCCGTGATCCTGTTGACCCTGGGCTGCTGGGTGCTGGTGCGCGCCTGGTGGCGGCTGGGGCAGAAGCTTGCGGGCTGGCCCGAGGGCTCGCTGGCCGTGGTGCGCAAGGCCGTGCTGCTGTGGAGCGCCCCGCTGCTGGTGAGCATCCCGATCATGTCCCGTGACGTGTTCGCCTACATCGGCCAGGGCCGGCTGGTGATGGCCGGGCAGGACCCGTACAGCGACGGGATCTCCTCGGTGAGCAACTGGTTCCAGCTGGGCACCGACACCATGTGGGCGGAGGACGGCACCCCGTACGGGCCGCTGTACCTGCTGATCGAATACCTGGTCGTCGCCGCCGTGGGGCATTCCACGGACCTGTCGATCCTGCCTTCAGGCTGATCGCGTTCCTCGGGGTCATCCTGTGCCTGTACTACCTGCCGAAGCTGGCCCGGCTGCACAAGGTCGACGGCGCGAAGGCGACCTGGGTGACCGTGGCCAACCCGCTGTTCCTGCTGAACTTCGTGGCCAGCGCGCACAACGACTCGCTGATGGTGGGCCTGGCCGTCATGGCCGTCTACCTGGCCTGCCAGCGTAGGGGCGTGCTGGCGGTCATCGTGCTGACCGCCTCGATCGGGGTCAAGCCGATCACCCTGGTGCTGCTGCCGTTCATTGGCCTGCTGTGGGCCGGGCCGGAGGCGAAGTGGCCCAAGCGGATCCTGTACTGGTTCTACTCGGGCATGCTGCTGCTGGCGCTGATGACGCTGCTCGGCTTCCTCAACGGCTACTGGTTCGGCTGGCTGAAGGTCATGCTGTTCACCGGCACCGGGTATTCGATCTTCTCCCGCTGGGCATCGTGATCATGCTGCTGACTGGCGCGGTCTCCGCGTTCGGGCTGTCCACCGAGTGGATCCTGCCGGTGATCAAGCTGCTGGGCCGGCTGCTGGGGGTGGCGCTGGCGATGGTGGTGATCTTCCGCGGCAAGTACAGCCACCTGGTCCAGCGCCTGGCCATCGGCTTCTCCGCCATCGTGGTGCTCTCCCCGGTGATCCACCCTGGTACCTGTTGTGGCTGCTGCCGTTCTTCGCGGCCACCGGGATCCGGGATGACTGGCAGATGCTGTGGGTGCACCTGACGGTGCTGTACTTCATCGCCTACCAGGCCGCCGACCAGCTGTTCATCTGGCAGTTCCTGGCCGAGGAGCTGGTGCCCGGGGTCCGGTTCATCTCCTGGGGCGTGTCCATCGCCGCGATCGCCTGGCTGCTGCTGGTGGACCGGCATACCCGCACGATCCTGCCCGGGCTGCTGAAGCAGACCCCGTGGCTGGCCAAGTTCACCCGTACCGCATGAGCGCCCCGGTGGTCCGC
>NZ_BAXF01000055.1:0-10102 GCF_001310435.1 Arthrobacter sp. JCM 19049
CCTCCTCACCGGCCGCGCGGACCCGGCGCGGATACTGGCCGGTGCAACGAATCCTGTGCCGGGCCCAGGCCGACGGGCTGATCCCCGCCCGGCTGAGCTGCAGGGCGATCCTGCGTCACCGGTTCTCCCTGCGTCCTGCCGGGGCCCAGAAGGGCAAGAGCCGCTCCCAGCGGCGCAGCAGCGGTGGGGCACTGTATGCCTTTGACGCCGCCCGGCCCGGACAGCAGGTACTGCTGGTGGATGACGTGGTCACGACCGGGGCCACCCTCATCGCCGCGGCAAACGCCTGCCGTGCGGCCGGGTACCGGGTGATTGGAGCGGTCGCTCTGGCCTTGACACCGCCACCGAGCACCGAAACGAAGTAGCCGCTGAAGCGTCGGTTTCGCTGAACGCGATAAGAAATCTGGGCAGTAAGTAGTGGAATCCACACGAAGTGGCATATGGTGAAGTATGGGTTGCATCGCAGATGCAGCGTAAGGCCCATCTTCAGTCCAGGGGCTGGAAAATCCCTGGATTGTTGTGTCACCCGACTCTATTTTGGAGGACACCATGGAGCTGAACTACAGCGGCCGTAACGTCACCGTTTCCGATCGTTTCCGCGAGTACGTGGACGAGAAAATGGTCAAGATCGAGCAACTGACCAACAAGGTGCAGCGGATCGACGTCAAAGTCGTGAAGGAACCCCACGCCCGCAACCAATCCACCGCCTTGTCCGTGGAATTGACCGTGGTTGGCCGAGGACCGGCGATTCGCGCCGAAGCCACCGGCGCAGAAAAGTTCGCAGCATTCGACGTGGCCTTCTCCAAGCTGCTGGAGCGCCTGCGCAAGGCGCGGGACAAGCAGAAGGTGCACCGCGGGAATCACACCCCGGTCGCCGTCCACCAGGCCACCAGCGGCTTGCCGACGATAGGCGCCGGAAAGACCCTGGTCGAACAGGCCATGGAAAACCAGGCCGCCGAGGAAGCCGCGCAAAACAGCGAGGATTCGCAGTACACCCCGGTGGTGATTCGCCGCAAGGTCTTCCCTGCCGAGGTCATGAGCATCGACGACGCCGTGGACCGCATGGAACTGGTGGGACACCCGTTCTACCTGTTCATCGACGAAGCCAACGGGTCACATTCGGTGGTGTACCGTCGCCACCAGTACCAGTACGGCGTGCTCACCCTAGATCCGTCACTGAACGAAGACGATGAGCTGCGACCGAGGTCCGCGGCTACCGTGACTCCGAAGTGTCCACCGACGCCTAGCAGGCGGTGGAACACCACGTCATTATGACCATGGGCGGCCACAGCGACCTGAGCCTGCAACAGGCTCGACGGATCGCCGTGGCCGCCCAAGGCCTGTCCGGGCCACGCAGCCCCGCACGCAGCGGACGGGCAAAAATCCTGCAGGTCTACCAGCAGATCGCGCAAACCCAAATCGACTCGGTCAACGTCGTGGCCCGCGCCCACTACCAGCCGGTATTCGCCCGACTCGGGGACTACAGCCGCACCCAATTGGACCGGCTGGTGGCCGGAGCGGCCAGCCCGGTCACCGAGTACTGGTCCCACGAAGCCAGCTACGTGCGCAGCGACCTGGTGGGGGACCTGCGGCGCTGGCGTCCGCGGCACTGGGCCGACGCCTCCCACCGCTTCACCCCCGAACAGCACCGGCTGGTCGCCCCGGTCTTGGAATTCCTGGACTCCAACCCGGCTCCTCGGCCCGCCAAATCAGCCAGGCCCTGGACATCCCGGCCACGACGGACAAGGACCACTGGGGATGGAACTGGAACGACACGAAACTGGTCACCGAATCACTGTTCTGGCAAACCCGGATTCTCTCGCTGGGGCGCAACCAGCACTTTGAACGGCGCTTCGCCCCGGCCAGCACCGTCATCCAGGCACAGTACCTGGAGCCAGCCCATTCGGCGCAGGAATCACTGCGACGCCTGGTGCTCGCCGCCGTAGACGCGTTGGGGGTGGCCAGCCTGCACTGCGTCAGCGAGTATTTCCGGCTCCCCGCCGCCCCGGTCAAAACGATGGTCCACGAACTGGTGCATGCCGGTGAGCTGCAACGCTGTCGGGTTGAATCGCTCACCGAAGACTTCTACCTGCGCCCCGCTGGTGATTGCCTCCCGCCGGTCACGTACCACCCGCATCCTTTCGCCGTTTGACTCCATGATCTTCAACCGGCGCCGACTGCAGAAGCTGTTCGGATTCCATTACCGCATCGAGATTTATGTGCCCGAACCCAAACGCCGGTACGGCTATTACGTCTTTCCCATCCTGCACGGCGACGACCTGGTGGGCCGGGTGGATCTGAAGGCGGACCGCAAGCTCGGGGAGCTGCAGGTGAAATCCGTGCATTTCGAAGCGGCCCCCACCGAATCGGTGTTGCAGGGGACCGACGCCGAACTGTGGCTGATGGCACGGTGGCTTGGACTCTCATCGGTTACCGTGGGAACTGAGCGGGTGCTGTGCAGCCCATGGCGGTTGTCCGCGAAACACCAGGCCTCGGTCTGAAATGAGTTTGCAGTTCAAATTACTCACGTAGACTGTAAAGCGCCAGAATTTACTGTGCTTGAGATATTGGGAGCTACCACGTGGCATCATTGCTAGAACGTATTCTGCGTACCGGCGACAAGAAGACCCTGAAGAAGCTGCGGGTCTACGCCGACGCAATCAATGCGTTGGAAGGCGAATTTCGCGACATGTCCGATGAGGAACTGCGCGGGGAAACCGATAAGTTCCGGGCACGGTACGCCGAAGGCGAGACCCTGGATTCGCTGCTTCCCGAAGCCTTCGCCGCGGTGCGTGAAGCCGCCGACCGCGTACTGGGGATGCGCCACTTCGATGTCCAGCTGATGGGCGGTGCCGCCCTGCACCTGGGCAACATCGCCGAAATGCGCACCGGTGAAGGTAAGACCCTGGTCGCCACCGCACCGGCCTATCTCAACGCCCTGACCGGCCGCGGCGTGCACGTGGTGACCGTCAACGACTTCCTGGCCGAATACCAGTCCGACCTGATGGGCCGCGTCTTCCGCTTTTTGGGCATGAGCACCGGGTGCATCCTGGCCAACATGGATCCTGCCAAGCGCCGCAAGCAGTACGCCGCGGACATCACCTATGGCACCAACAACGAGTTCGGCTTCGACTACCTGCGCGACAACATGGCCTGGAGCAAGGAAGAACTGGTCCAGCGCGAACACCACTTCGTCATCGTCGATGAAGTCGACTCCATCCTGATCGACGAGGCCCGTACCCCGCTGATCATTTCCGGCCAGGCCTCAGGCGATGTCAACCGCTGGTACACCGAATTCTCCAAGATGGTCACCCGCCTGGAGCGCGAATCCGATTACGAGGTCGATGAGAAGAAGCGCACCGTGGGTGTGCTGGAGCCGGGCATCGAGAAGATCGAGGACTACCTGGCATCGACAACCTCTACGAGGCGGCCAACACGCCGCTGATCGGCTTTTTGAACAACGCCATCAAGGCCAAGGAGCTGTTCAAGCGCGACAAGGACTACGTCGTGGTCAACGGCGAGGTCATGATCGTCGACGAACACACCGGCCGTGCCCTGCCTGGACGACGCTACTCCGAGGGCATGCACCAGCCATCGAGGCCAAGGAAGGCGTGCAGATCAAGGCCGAGAACCAGACCCTGGCCACGATCACCCTGCAGAACTATTTCCGCATGTACGAGAAGATCTCGGGCATGACCGGCACCGCCCAGACCGAGGCGGCCGAGTTCATGGGCACCTACAAGCTCGGCGTGGTGGAAATTCCCACGAACCGTCCGGCGATCCGCGAAGACAAGTCGGATTTGATCTACAAGAACGAGATCGCCAAGTTCGACGCCGTCGTCGCCGACATCGCCGAACGCCACCAGAGCGGCCAGCCGATCCTGGTGGGCACCACCAGCGTGGAAAAGAGCGAATACCTTTCCCGGCTGTTGGCCAAGCAGGGTGTGCGTCATGAGGTGCTCAACGCCAAGAACCACGCCCGTGAAGCGGCCATCGTGCGATGGCCGGTAAGAAGGGCGGCGTCACCGTGGCCACCAACATGGCTGGGCGCGGTACCGACATCATGCTCGGCGGCAACGCCGAGTTCATCGCGGTGGCCGAAATGGAACGCCGCGGACTGGACCCGCAGGAGAACTCCGAACAGTACGAGGCCGAATGGGACGAGGTGTTCGCCAAGGCCAAGGAAACCGTGGCCCGCGAAGCCAAGGAAGTCGCCGAGCTGGGCGGACTGTACGTGCTGGGCACCGAACGCCACGAGTCGCGGCGCATCGACAACCAGCTGCGCGGTCGTGCCGGGCGCCAGGCGACCCGGGTGAATCCCGCTTCTACCTGTCGATGACCGATGACCTGATGCGCCGCTTCAATTCCGGCATGGCCGAGCGGATCATGAACAATCCCTCGATGCCCGATGACGTGGCCCTGGAATCCAAGATGGTCTCCAAGGCCATTGAATCCGCCCAGGCTCAGGTTGAAGGCGTCAACGCCGAACAGCGCAAGAACGTGCTGAAGTACGACGACGTGATGAACCGCCAGCGCGAGGCGATCTACACCGACCGCCGCCGCATCCTGGAAGGCGATGACATCCACGAGAAGGTGGAGCACTTCCTGGAGGACGTCGTCAAGGCGATGGTTGTCGAAGCCACCCAGTCCGGCAACCCGGATGACTGGGATCTGCGCCAGTTGTGGACCAACTTCAAGCAGCTCTACCCCATCTCGCTGACCGTTGATGAGGTGGCCGAGGAAGCCGGCGGCGTCTCCCACCTGACCCCGGCGTTCATTGAGCAGGAAGTCCTCTCCGATGCACGCCTGCAGTACCAGGCCCGCGAAGAGGCGGTCGGTTCGCAGACCATGCGCGAACTGGAGCGTCGCGTCGTGCTCTCGACCATTGGTCGCAAATGGCAGGAACACCTGTACGAGATGGATTACCTCAAGGAGGGCATCGGGCTGCGTGCCATGGCACAGCGTGACCCGCTGGTGGAATACCAGCGCGAGGGCTACGCCATGTTCCAGACCATGATGGAAGGCATCCGCGAGGATTCCATCGGCACCCTGTTCCACCTGGAACTGCCCGCCGGCAGAAGGAACCGGAGGCGATCGGCGAGGCGCTGGGCACTCCGGCGCAACCGCAGAACCTGCAGTTCACCGGACCGGATGAGGACGGGGAGGCCAGCACCACCCGCGAGCAGGCCAAGTCCTCCAAGCCCAAGGCCGCTGCTGGGGCTGGGACCGGAAAGTCCAAGAAGAACAAGAAGCGCCGCTGACCTAGAGCACTTCCAGTTCCGTCACCTGCCAGCGTCCGTGCCAGGGCTCGATTCGAAGAGCCACGGCACGGACGCGGTGCTTAAAGGCCAGAACCGCAGCGCATTCATAGGCCCCGGACTGGGTTTGCTCCATCCGGATGGTGCGCACACAGCCGTGGGTGGTTCCCGGCTGCGCGGTGGTGGTGAAATTGCGGGTCTCGATGAGCATCTGCCGTTTAATCTTTTCAACACAGCCTGGCTCCATCGCGAAATTGAGCTGGCGGATGCTGCGGTACCCGGAAAGCACCTCGAAGACGGCACGGGCCACGGCGTGGCACAGCTGGACCGCGGCCATTCTGCCGGTACGCGGTGCCGGAGCCCGGTGGAAGATCCAGTTCATGGGTTTGGCAATGGCCTGCGGGCTTTGATGGCGCGTCGGATGTGGCAACGCCGGGCCCTGCAGGCGCACCGTCAGGTGAGCAGCGGGTCGTTGCAACCAGCTCACCGAGGTGACGCTGGGGTGAAGGGTGGTGGTGGACATGGCGATGACCTTTCAAGATGATCAACGTGGGGCCGGGGCGATCTGGGTATCAGGGTGTGGCAGGTGCAGCACCATGCCGACCTGTAGAAGATCCGGATCGGCACCGATCACGTCCCGGTTGCGTTGATGGATGCGTGGCCAGTAGGCGGCCACGTCACCGATGGAAGCGCTTTCGCCCAGCCGGGTCCGGGCGATGTCCCACAGGGTGTCCCCGTGCCGGATAATCACTTCCTGCACCACGGGCCGGGACTGCGCCGCGTCCGGGGGAGTACCCAGGGTGCGGCCGAGGGGAATTGCGGTGCGCTGCGCGTTCCAGGTGGGCACCGGTACGCCCGGTTCCCTCTGGTCATCCGATGTCCCTGCACCGACAGGGAGGCCGGGACCGGGAATGGTATTGGCGGCGGGCTGAGCGGCCACGGCCTGAGCGGCCACGGCAGCGGTCCCCAGCGGCATGGCGGTCACCAGTCCAACCCCCAGCCCGGAAATGTAGAGGCGTCGCAAAAACCGCGGACCCACCTTCCCAGCATCAGCGCCAAGCGCTGATGACCTCGACGGGCCGCCGTGCGTGAGAGCAAGTGCGCGAGCCAGCCCAGGCAGAGCCAGAGCAGGTAGCCAATGAGGAACAAGGTCAGTGCGCGCAGGAACAGGCCGCAGGAGACGGGCAGGTGCCAGCTGCTCCACCGTTGCGGCTCAACGCCAGAGAGCATCCGATGCAGCCAGAGCAGGCTGATCAGCGCCGCCGCCACAGCCACGGTTACCAGCGAGGCAGCCAGCCGTTTCTGCCACATCCCAACCACATCCTTTGTTGTTTGATAGCGTTTGATGTTATTTGAATAAGATAATGACACTTGAAGCTGATTAAGGGAAGGCTCTTGTTGAAAATTGTGGAGGCCCGTAGGGTGTGGTCATGCGATGGGAATCCTTGTTTGCGGATCTTGAATCCCAGCTGCAGGCACAGCTGGCAGAAGACCTGCGAGCGGAAATCGCCGAATCGGTTCGGGTGGAGCAGGCGCGGCAGACACTGGCCGAACGGCTGCTGACCTGCCAGGGCCGGCCCTTGTCGCTCCGGCTGGCCGGGGGCGAGGAACTCACGGCACGGCTGGGGCCGGTTGGCAATGACTACCTGTGCCTGGAAGAGTCCGCGACCCGCTGGCTCATCCGCGCCGCCGCCGTGCAGACGGTAGCCCTGCCGCCCAAGCCTTCCGCGCACAGCGAGACGGTGAAACTTGCGGCCGCAAGATTCGCGGCGGTGTTGCGTGCCCTGCTACGCGACCGGAACCCGGTCCAGGTGCACGGAATTGATGGCCAACTCCTGGGGGAGGGGACACTACTGCAGGCAGCCCAGGACTTCATCGTGCTAGGCACCCACGCGCGGGACGAATATGCCCGCCCGCGCAGCATTACCTCCGAACTGCTCATCCCGCACACCGCGCTGGCTGGTTGATGCTGGAACACCGGCACTGAGGCCCCGCCAGGTTCCTGCCAGCGCCCACGAAATCCACAATCCTGGATTCGCCCCTTCACAGTTGCCCGTTCTTCCATTAGGCTCACCGCACAACATGCAGGTTCTCAAATGAGGTGAACGCCGTGGTTGCCGAGGCGCGCAGCAAGCACCAGCCGGTACCGGTCAGCCCCCGGGTGCGCCGTGCCAGATGGAAGGAACCGCGGCTGCTGCTGGGCCTGCTGCTGGTGGCGGCCGCCGTGACCGGCACCGTAGTGCTGGTCAACTCCATGGATGAGCGCACAGCGGTGTATGTGGCCAAGCAGGACATCACGCTGGGTGAGCCGCTGGGTGAAGAGAACCTGGAAGTTGCCCACGTGCAGCTGGGGGACTCCATGCAGCACTATGTGCCGGCCGAGGCGCAGCACCTGCAGGATGCGCGGGCGAACACCTTCATCGGCTCCGGGCAGCTGATCGCCCAGGACTTCGTCACCCGCAGTGAACTGGGTTCGCGACGGCCCATCAACATTGACCTGCCGGTGGACCTGTCCCCGGCCATCACCCCCGGCAGCAGGGTCGACGTGTGGATCGCCCAGCGGGAGCCGGGTACCGCCAGCTATGGAACCCCGGAACTACTGGCGAACCTCGTGGAAGTTTCGGCACGCACCGAACGGGCCGCTGGACTGGTCGGGCAGAGTGCCGTCAACCTGGAGCTGCTGGTGGAACCGGCCTATCTTGAACCCCTGTTGCAGGCATTGGCCAATGAATCACGGATCATTGTGGTGTACAACCCGGCCGGTGAATCCTCATGAGCATCTCGGTGGTGGTCCTTGGCCAAGACCCCGATCTGGTGCGCCGGATCGAGAGCTACCGCGGGGAGCTGATGGTGGTGCGGGTCTGCCAGGAGATCCCCGAGGCGGTTGCGGCCTGCACCTCCAATCGGGTGGACGTGCTGCTGGTTGCCGAACCGGGCCTGATGCCGGCCATGGAGCAGGTCGACTACGTGCAGGAACGTGACGTGGTGCTGGTGCTGCTGGACACCGAGGTCTCCCCGATCCCCGGGTGATTTCCGCCGCCCCCAGCGGCAGCGCCGCCGAACTGGAAACCCTGATCGCCCAGGGGCTGCGCGAGCGGGAGCTGGACCGGCCTCTGGCGGCGCCCTGGGCCAGGGCCTAATGGGAGCGGAGTCAGGGCGCGAACCGGGAAGGGTGAGCACCTTCTGGAGTGGGGCCGGCTCCCCGGGGCGCAGCACGCTGGCGCTGAATTTCGCGGTGGAGGCGGCAGCCGCCGGCGAATCGGTGGTCCTCATCGATGCCGATACCTACGCCTCATCCCTGGCCATCCAGCTGGGAATGCTCGATGAGGCGGCAGCGGTGGCACAGTTGTGCCGGGTTGTGGACACCGGGCACTTCGATGCTGCCCGCCTTGAAGCGGTGTTGACCACAATCCAGGTCGGATCCTCCACCTTGAAGGTGGCCAGCGGAATCCCGCGCGCCAGTCGTTGGCCCGAGGTGCGGGCCGCCTCGCTGCGCCGGGCCGTGGCGGTACTGAAGGAACACCATGACCGGGTCATCCTGGACGTGGCCGCCCCGGTGGAAACCGACGAACAGCTCAGCTTCGACACCTACGCCCCGCAGCGCAACGGGGTCAGCGTGGAGGCATTGCGCTTTTCCGACGAGGTGATCATGGTCGTGGCCGCGAACAGTGTGGGCATTCCCCGGGCCATCCGGGCCCTGGATGAACTGGCCGAGGCGCAGCTTCACCCGCAGTTGCGGATCCTGTTCAACAAGGTCGGCTCGGCTTCCTCCGGCAGGGCCCCGCGCCGCGGCATTTCGGAGGCCTGGGAGCGCTTCGGGCCCTCCTATCCCATCCTCGGTTTTTTGCCTGATGACCACTCGGTTTGCCAGGCTGCGGTGCTGGCCGGAAGCTCACTGTTGGAGTTGGCGCCACGTTGCGCGCTACGCTCAGAAATCCGCGCCCTGGCCGGCAAGAAACTACCATTCGGGCAACCACACCGAACCCGAAGCCGGGGCGCGAGAGAGTGTAGGAAATCGGCGGGAAAAACGCGATAGGCTGGTAGACATCGTGCATTCGCAATGGGGCGAATCGTTGATCTTCACTCTTGGAGGCGTTCAGTTGAACTCGTCGGAATCGGCCGTGTCAGAAGCATTTATGAATGCGACACTCACCAACGACCTGATCAGTGAGTACTATAGGCAAATCGCCAGGGAGGACTTTGCCGCCTACCAGCCCGGAGAGCTGGAGGAGCGGGTGGCGGCCCACCTGGATATCGGGTTCGTTAGGCAGCCGAAAACCGCGAATGTCGTGGTGAAGTCCACTGCCGGCAGCTCCGTGGTCTACATCGTCACCGACGACATGCCGTTCCTGGTCAATTCCGTGACCACCGAGCTGGTGCGCCAGAAATGCCCGATCCACTTGGTCGTGCACCCCACCTTCGTGGTTTCCCGCGATACCGAGACCGGTGAAATCAAGTCACTGACCCCCACCGACGCCCAGCATGTGGCCAGCGGCGACACTGCCGCGCTCGCGACCTGAGCACCCTGAATCTGGCCGGGAGCAGCACCGAGGTTGAATCCTGGATCTCCGTGGAACTGGACCACGAGATGAGTGAGGAGCAGGCCGAGGAAGTCACCACCGGCCTGCAGTCCGTGCTCAGCGACGTGCGCATGGCCGTCGAGGACTGGCCGAAGCTGATGGACCGTGCCCACGAAATCGCCGCCACGCTGCCCCAAACCGTGGGAGCCGAGGACATCCCGGACCTTGATCAGGCCGTGGAACTGCTGAACTGGATGGCCGATGGCCGCTTCACCTTCCTGGGCTACCGCGACTACGAGCTGGTCACCGAGCACGGCGAGGACG